>JANWXO010000111.1 GCA_025057295.1 Candidatus Binatia bacterium
AGAGAAGAAGCGCACCGGCAAGAGTGCCTGGGGTGGGGTGGAGGAGATGGAGCGTGGGCTCGAACACTCGTACACCATTCTGCCCAAGGCGCAAGCCGCAGGAGTCAAGTTTGTCGTAGGAGACGATTTCGGCGTCGCCGCCATGCCCCATGGGGATTACGCCAAGGAGCTGGAAGCCTACGTGAAAGGCGCCGGGATTTCACCGCTGGAGGTCATCACCTGGGCCACGCGCAATGGCGCTGAACTCCTGGGCATGAAGGATGAGCTGGGGACAATCGAGCCGGGCAAACTGGCCGATCTGTTGGTCGTCAACGGCAACCCGGCGAAGGACATCACCGTGCTGCAGCACCGGGCGAATCTCGATGTAGTGATGAAAGGTGGTCACTTCGTCGAGTGTCACCTCACTCCGAGCAAAGTGCGCGCAAAAGCAGCGTAACCGCAGGGGAGGGAAGCTCATCTGAGCTCCCCTGCTCCGTGCTCTCTCTTTTCCTTCCCCTGGCGTTTTTGCCTTTCGCTGGCAATGCCCGATTTTGCGACCTTCCTCGCGTCCCGTCTGTACACCCGCCGCCAGGCTATTTTGCTCTCGGTCGCTGTCGGGCTAGTGTTGCTCCTTGTCAAGTTCACCGCTGCCACACTTACGGGCTCTGCCGCAATCCTTTCCGATGCGCTGGAGTCGATTATCAACGTGGTAGCCAGCGCCTTTGCCTACTACAGCATCCGCGTCAGTGCCCAACCCCCAGACCCTTCTCACCCCTATGGGCATGGCAAAATCGAGTCTTTTTCCGCTGGCTTCGAAGGCGCACTGATCATCCTGGCAGCTCTGGTGATCCTGTGGGAAGCGTTCCCCAGGTTCTTTTCTCCTCCCCTCCTCACTCAGCTCGATCTGGGACTCCTCTTGATCTTTGGCGCCGCTGCCGTGAACGCCGCCCTCGGGCTCTTCCTGCTGCGTATCGGCAACCAGACAGGCTCTTTGGCGCTCATCGCCGACGGGAAACATCTGCTCGCCGATGTCTACACCAGCGTGGGAGTCGTTATCGGGGTCGCAGCAGTGCGGCTGACCGGGTGGGTGCTCCTCGACCCGCTGACCGCCTGTATCGTGGCTGTGAACATTTTGGTATCGGGTGTGGGCCTCCTGCGGCAGTCGGTCGGGCATCTGATGGACGAAGCCGACGAAGCCGCGCTGCACCGCATCGTTACAGCCCTGCAAGCGGCACGCCGGCCCGAGTGGATCGACATTCACCACCTGCGGTCCTGGCGCTCCGGAGACCGCTACCACATCGATTTTCATCTGACGCTACCGCGTTACTGGAACCTCGAGCAGTGCCATGCAGCCCAAACGGACATTACAGAGACACTCCGCCGGGAGCTGGGCGAAGAGAGCGAGGTGCTGGTTCACCTCGACCCCTGTATGTCTCACCACTGTTCATTTTGCCAGATGGCGAACTGTCCGGTCCGTGCGGTCCCGTTCCACGCCAGGCCGCGCTGGACAGTCGCATCCGCTACCGGGAACCCGCCGATTCGGTCTTCATCTGCCCACGATCAGAGCCACCAAGCAGATCGGAGCGAACCCCCACAGCAGCGGGAGAGAGCCGCGAGCGGCTGTCCCTGAGCCGAGCGGAGCAGGCAAACCGCCCGCGACGGCACGGGTGGAGCCCGGCGCACCCCCTGCTGTCGCGCACGGCTTCCCGCTCTTACTGCGCCGCTTGCAGATGGTAGGTAATCGTGCGGTAGATCACTTCCGAGGGTTCCAGGGACGCGGCATCACTCGGAGTTATCAATTCCGAGACGACCTTTTTGACCCAGTTTCCCCTCGTGTCGTACTCGTAGGTGTAGGTCTGTTTCTGCGCCACCGTGCCATCGGGCTGGTACACAACCCACTCGCTTTGGTTGCCCCGGGCATCATAGGCGTAGACCCATGTCGATGAGAGGGCTCCCGTGCGCCCGTAGGTGGCAAGTTCGCGTAAGCGTCCGACCGTGTCATAGGTATAGGTCGTGCGCGCGGTGGGATGAGAATCTGCGGCGTCGTAAAGTCTGTGTTCACTCACCTCTCCCCTGGACCCATAAGCGTATACGCTCTTCCGTAAGGGAGTCCCGTTGGGCTCAAGGCTAACGAACTCCACCAGGTTGCCCTGGGCATCATGGGTATACGCATCCGTGAACAGCAGCGAGCCGTCTGCTGCGTAATGCGCCACCTGGCGCAGCCGTCCGGTCGCATCGTAACTGTACCGGGCAGTACGCCACAGCACGCCGTCCGGGGTTGTCGCTGTCTCTTGCACGAGCTTTCCCGCCGAGTCATAGACCCGCACCGTGCGCGTGGCAGGAACACCATCAGGGTGATAGGAGAGCTTCTCGATCAAGTTCCCCTTGACATCGTAGACGCTCACGTTGACCCGCACCCGCCCCTCTTCCTTCCACTGTCCATTCTCCCGCGTGAGCTGGGCCATCTCGGTAATCACCGTGTGCACTGGACCCACAAGACCATCCTGTTCCCGACCAGCCGTGCCTACAGCAGCAGCTGGGGAAAGCAATACGTCGGTACCCAGGAAGACGACGACGAATAGCCACATGACCTCTTTTCCTCATGCCACAACGGTGAGCTCACCTCAAACCTGCTGCTCCTTGACACCCTTCCTCCCCTAGCCTGATAATCCTCGCCCCGAGGAGGGTCGCAGTATGCGGGTGAATCGACTCAAGCAAACGCTCAAGTCCGGTGGCATCGCACTCGGCACCTTGGTGTGGGAGACGCGAGGACGAGGTGTCATGCAGACGCTCGCCGCCGCCGGGATGGACTTCGTCATGATCTGCATGGAGCACTCCGCCTACAACCTGGAGACTGTAGTTGAACTCGTCGCGCATGCCCATGCGGCCGGGCTCACCCCCGTCGTGCGCATCCCCGATCTCGCCTACCCATATGTCACCAGGCTGCTGGACAGCGGCTGCCAGAGCCTCATCGTGCCACACATAAAAACCGGGGCGGAGGTCCGGCGCTTTATCGAGCTGGCCAAATACCATCCCGAAGGCAAACGGGGCATGGCGATCTACCTCGGGGCCAGTACCGAGTACGAAGATGTGGATCCCGTGACGGCCATCGCCCATGCCAACGCTCACACCCTCTTGGGAGTGCTCATCGAAACACAGGAAGCGGTGGAGAATGTCGAAGATATTCTCATCCCCGGCATCGACCTCGCGTTGGTCGGTCACCAAGACCTGACCCAGAGTTTCGGAGTCCCCGGCCAGTACGACCACCCGCGCCTGCGCGAGGCTGACGCACGCGTGCGTGCGCTCTGCCGGTCACGGGGTATCGCTACCGCTGCAGCCGTTACCCGCCCCGAAGGAATGCGCGCCGCGGTCGACAGCGGCGCACAATTTTTGCTCTACGGCACCGATCTGGTCCTGTTACGCCGCGAAGCGCAACGCGCAGCCGAGGCGCTGGCAGCGCTGCGCACGAATCGTCCGGCGTCCCGGCACCCAGAGAGTTCCCCCTAGCACTCCGCCACGCTGCGGGCGGGGAGTGGCCGAACTGTCTAGCGATGACTGACCGCTCATTCCGTTCCCTCTTTACCGGCCACCCCCAAGTGCGCTACAAGAGAGGGAGTTACCCCTCTAGGGGTGCTGCTCACCGATGTGACAGGAAAGGAGAGCTGTATGAAGTTCGGAATTTTCTACGAACTATCCGTGCCACGGCCGTGGGACCGGGAGGCCGAACGGAAGGTCTACATGAACGCCCTCGAACAGGTACGGCTTGCCGATGAACTCGGCTTCGATCAGGTGTGGGCCGTCGAGCACCATTTTCTGGAGGAATACTCCCATTGCTCGGCGCCGGAGATTTTTCTCACCGCCTGTGCGGTCCAGACCAAAAATATCCGTGTCGGTCATGGGATCGTCATCTGTGTACCGGAGTTCAACCACCCCATTCGGATCGCCGAACGTGCCGCAGCCCTGGACATCATCTCCGGCGGACGCCTCGAGTTCGGCACCGGACGCTCGGCGACGTGGACCGAACTGGGCGGCTTCCGCGCGAACCCGGACGAAACCAAGAAGAGTTGGGACGAGTTCGTACACTGTATTCCCAAGATGTGGACGCAAGAACGTTTCAGCTACGAGGGGCGCTACTTCTCGATGCCCTCGCGCGCGGTGTTGCCGAAACCCTATCAAAAGCCCCACCCGCCGATGTGGGTGGCGGTGACGAGCCCCGGCACGGAGCTCGATGCTGCCGACCGCGGGATCGGTAGCTTAGGGGTAACGTTTACGACCTTCGCAGAGCAGGAAGCCAAGGTCAAAGAGTACCGCCGTCGCATCCAGAACTGCAACCCGGTCGGCGAGTTCGTGAACAATCAGGTCAACACTGTCAATTTCCTCTACTGTCACGAGGACGACGAGATCGGCACCAAAATCGGCATGCGCATGATCCAGCACTTCAACTACCTAGCCGCCCAGCTCGACATGGCCAAGGAAGCCTACCCAACGAAATCCTACCCGTCGGCAGGGCTGCTGCCCTCGCTGCGCCGCCAAGCCGCCAGCCCGGGCGAGCTCGGCAAAGCCCCGGAAGGGATTGCGGTCGGTAATCCAGCTCACCTGATCCGCGAACTGAAAAAATGGGAAGCTTGCGGTGTAGACCGGGTGAACTTCTTGCTGAACGCAGCCGAAATCATCCCGCAGGAGCAGGTGCTGAACAGTCTGCGCCTCTTTGCCAAAGAGGTGATGCCCGCGTTTGCCGAAGCACAACCCGCGCGCGCAGCCGCTGGAGGAGGTCGCTAATGCCGGTCTTTGGCAAACTCGACCTGCAAACGGCGGTGGCACGGGCACCGCTCATGCGCGGTTTCGACACCGACGCGTGGGAACTCAAAGGCGCGGAGATCTTGCAGTTGAGCTATGAAATCGCCGAAGAGCCGGCCGAACACCTGATTCCACCAGCTCTCCACCCCAGCATTCCTCCGTATGCTACCCTGTCAGTGGCCCGGTTCCCGGCGAGTCCGGTCGGACCGTTCTCGTTAGCCCAGGTGCGCATCATCGTCCGTGCCGGGATCCGACCGCGCGGTTACCTGCTGCAGGCGTACACCGATGCCGAGCAGGCCGCAACCGAACTGCGGGCGCGCTGGGGCTTCACTATCGCCCTGGGCAAGATCACCCTGCAGGCACGCCACGACCGGGTGATCGGCCACGTCGAGCGCGACGGGCAACCGATCCTGGCTATGGAGCTGGAAAACCCTGAGCAGATCTCTGGCTCCGACATCACCTATCTTGACAGTCTCCATCTCGCACGGGTGATCGAAGGGGGCCAAGAAACGCCGATCATCGTGCAGGTGGACCCGGAGTATGTCTTTCACAGCGCCTCGCGCGGTCGACCGCGTCTCAACCTGCTCCAGACAGACGCCTGGGGAGGGAACCATCTCCTCCGCTGTACCAGCCCGATGGCCGCTACCTATACCCGCTGTGACACCGACCTGCCCAAGTTGCGTTTTGCGCTGAACCCTGCCGTTCCTGCTATCGAAGGGAGCCGGCGCCTGGCCGCGTAAGCACCGCTCCTGAACCCCCTTCCTCTCTGTAGGGAATCCTTCCGCGGAGAGGAAGGGACCCCGACCTCTCGCATGTTCCTCGCTCAGAGGCGTCGCTCATCCCGACGCAATCCAGTTTGCTCTCCACTCCGTACTCTCTCGTAGCCTCTTTCCTCCTCCAGACACGTCCTGCTCAGCGGAGGCATATGCGCAGAGAGCGAGGTAAATCATGACCGCACGGTATCGTTTCTCCCCCCGGCCTAGGAGGACCGCCGGGACCTCAGCTCCGTACCAAGAAGAAGCTGTGCGCAAGCCCGATCTTCCATCGGCGGACGAGCTAGCAACAGGGGAGACACGGCAAAACGATGCAACGCTCGGCCATGCGCTCGTGCCGCGGTACGCTCTCGAGAGCAACCACGATCGGGCCGCTAGGCTTGCCGGCGCACCTCCGTGCAAGAGCCCACGCGATATGACGTCACTGCTTACCCTTGCGCGCACGTGCGAAAAACAGAACGCCTTCGAAGAGGCTGCCTACTGGCACGAGCGGATCGTCGAAAAAAATCCCCTGCAGTGCTCCTCCAACCTGTTCCTGGCTCAGTGGTACTTCCGACAAGGCGCCTATGAACAGGCGCTGCCTTACTTTGAGCGACTCTGGTTGCTCGATCCCCTCTTTTTCGAGCATCCTGCGCATCGCGTGCTCAAGCTGGGCTGGTTGCTCGCCAGCATCAAGAGCAATGGGGTGGACGGTCTCGAGCCCCAGCTCGCGGAAGTGCGACGATGGCACAATCTCACAGCCGCAGAGCACGCACTGCGACACACCCTGCTAACGCTGGCTGGCGACCGCACGGCGGCTGACCACGACGTTCAAGCCGCGTGGCAAAAACAGATTTGGCAGCAAAGCTGCAGCGCCCCAACTGCCGCACGCCACAGGACGACAACCAGGCGACTTGGCCTGGCCCTGACCGCAGCCGTGCTCCTCGTTACTCTCGCCTGGTGGAGGCCACAGAAGGAGGACAACAACGCCTCTGGTTCCCTCCCCCCGGCAGCGAGAGAGAGCCACAGTATGACCGGACAAAAAGACCCAGGGGCCACCCCTCTCGCCGCACCGTCTGTCGCTCCTCCGCGGACACAAGTACGGCCCCTGCCGCGCACGAGAGAACCTCTTCACGCTCCTGTCTCGCGCAAGGCAGCAACGACAACCATACGGCGTACTCACACGGCCAAGCACCCTGCTCGCACGCCGACAACGGTTCCTGCAGCGCCTGGGCAGCCGTCCATTCCTCCGCCCACAGACTCCTCCCTTTCCTCAGCAAAAACGACGCACCCACTCGACAAGCCTGCTCCCGTACACGCACCGCTACAGAGCCTCACCAACAATCCCCCCGCGTTCATGCCTCCGCCTTCCCCACCCGCCCCACCGCCAGACGGTACCAATCCGGCGCACCCCACCCTGAGCGTCGCGACCGCTTCCCTTGCTGCACTCAGCACGCGGCTGCCATACGCTGCCGCATTCCCCGTCAGCGAACGAGAGTTCGCCGTTCCTCCACAACGGCTGTGGCAGGCCGCAGCAGAATTGCTCGCCCGAGAGACCGATATTCTCCACCTTGCCGATGCAGAACGTGGGATTCTTCACGGAGAAGTGCTGCGGCGAGGACTGAGACCGCGGGCCCATAAGCTCAAACCCCTCGGTCATTACCTGGCACTGATCACTCCCGGTCCAACTCCCGCAACCAGCCGGCTCCAACTGCAGGTCCTGGTGTTCGATTGGCGCACCGGGAAACCGCTGGCCGATGCTGCCCCATTGTCGCAACGCCTTGTGGCCACTCTCGTCAAGCAACTCTCAGGAGAGAGCTCACCTACACGCTCTGCTCCCGAGTGAGTGGCACCCTCGGTTCGGCATCACCGCGTCGATATGGACAGGTCCGCAGCGACATCACCTTACAGTCCGTCGCGCCACCCAAATCTGCTCCCCACCGTAGCGGAACGGCCCGCGCCGGAAGTCTCCATATAACGCCTCAACCCGGTAGCCGCACAGCTCCAGCAGGTACTTCATCTCGTAACGATACACATAACGGAGAGTGAGCGGACTATAGGTCTTCGTCAACACCTGCCCCCCTTCGTCGAGCTCTTCGAAGAGGAAATACCCTTTCGCCAGCTGGTGTTCGGGATCGTATTGAAAACTGTACCATACAACCACCCGGCGCCCCGTCCGTGGATGCACGAACTCCGCATCCCTTTTGAGGGAGGAACCGAGAGGGCCGAGTTGGGCAGCAATCACTTCCAGGTTGGGATCAAAGACGTTCACAATGAGACGGCCACCCTCCGTCAGGTGCTCGCGGATGGCGAGGAGCGCCTGCCGCTGATCCTTTGGAGTCAGCAGATGGAGGAAAGCCCGATAGGGAATCAAAATGAGGTCGAAGCGCCGCCCGAGTGCGAGAAAGCGCATATCCCCCTCGAGCAGCTCGACGCGTCGCTGCGTTTCGCGGCTGTAGCGTGCGAGCTTGTGTCGCAGGACTGCCAGCATGGCTGGAGAGTTGTCCAGGCCGACGATCTGCACTCCTGCTTCCGCGAGGGGGAGGAGGACTCTGCCAGTGCCACAACCGAGCTCCAACACCGCAGAGCCTACTCGACGTGCTTCATCCAGATAAAACTGGACGTCCCCTTCGACGCCGAGAAAATAGCTGTCGTAGAAAATCGCCGCAGCTTCTTCGTACTCTTTCATGAGAATGGTTGGCTCCTCGCTGGCAGGTTGTCCCCTCAAGGCACAAATTTGCCCCGTACCTCCTCCAACCAGGGGTCATCCTGGATCAGACGGACAAAGTTTTCCTGTACCGTTTGTGCAATCGCCTCCTCCGACGTACTCCGCAATGCCGCAAGCACCCGCACGACTCCGCGCAGGAGCGCAGGCATCCCTAACTCGCCAGTCAACCAGCGTGCTCCCCCTGGGTTATCGGTTTCGGTGAGCAACTGCGAGGCGGGGAGGGCGCGAGCAATGGCCTGAATGTGGGCGGAGGAGTGCACCTCGACACCGATTGTGAAGGAATACCCCCGTTGCACGAGGGCGTGAAAGATATCGAGTGGTCCTGCATACCAGTGAATAATCGCTCGCTGGATGTCGTAGCGTTCCAAGAGCTGCAGCACTGCTGCCTCTGCACCCGCCGTGTGGAGGTTCACGATCTTTCCTTGCTCTCTCGCTGCCGCAAGAAAGTACTCAAACACGCGTCGCTGTGCTGGATGGCAGGAGAGATCTTTCACCCAACGGCAGTCTAGCCCGATCTCACCCAGGATCGGGCTGCGCTCGATATCTGTACGGTACTGCGCTAAACGATCGACATAGGCCGGCGCCCGCCAGGGGTGGATACCAAAGGTTGGCAGCACCAAGTCGCACCGCTCAGCAATCTCTCGCGCCCGTCCGTACGAAGGAGGGTCCATGGCGGTGCTGACGGTGAAGATCTGCTGCTGCCGAATCTCCACCAAGGCGGCCTCGAGAGCCGCTCCATAGTGGTCGAGGTGTGCATGGGCGTCAATGAGCATGGCTATGGCACCGGTTCTAAGCGGGGCATCATTAACACCCCCGGATGGGCCATCAGTCCTAACTCCCCTGCGATGCGGGTCAGCGGGCGGATCACACGGAGGGTTCGGCTGAGGACAGCAGCAGTCGCTCCCCCGTCGGTTTCGTTTTGCTGCCCGAGGATCTTGTCCAGCAGGCTTTGGAGAAGAGTCTTGCGCCGCGGAAAAAGCTCCAAGCGCACTTCCGCATCCGGCGCAATCCCGGCTGCCTCCTTTGCCAGATGAATGGCTAACGGGAGCCCGCCCAGCTCGTCCACCAAGCCCAACCTTTTCGCGTCTTCGCCAGTCCAGATGCGCCCTTTCGCGACTTCGAGCACTTTCTCGAGAGGAAGTGCGCGGCCCT
Source organism: Candidatus Binatia bacterium (assembly GCA_025057295.1). Classification (GTDB taxonomy): domain Bacteria; phylum Desulfobacterota; class Binatia; order Bin18; family Bin18; genus JANWXO01. Next base: position 9,409 of record JANWXO010000111.1, read on the forward strand.
CCGCTACCTTCCGCGTGAAGAGATCATAGATCCGATCGAGCATCTCTTGAAATTTGCTCCATTGCGCCTCAGTGAAGTCAAAATTGCTACTCCACATGGTGGCGTTGCTGCTCGTATGGACCTCGTCCCACGACACACCGATCTTGTCCGAGAAGCCTGTGACCACCATCTTTCCCGCCAGGACTCCGATCGACCCCGTAATCGTCCCAGGCTGGGCCACGATCTTATTGGCCGCCATCGCGACGAAGTAGCCCCCCGACCCGGCCACGTTCCCCATCGAAACAATGACCGGTTTCCCAGCCTCGCGCGCGCGGACTGTCTCACGCCAGATGACATCGGAGGCAACGGCCGAACCTCCCGGGCTATCGACCCGGAAGATGATCGCTTTTACTGTCTCATCCTTCACGGCTGCCCGGAACGCAGCGGCGACGGTATCCGCTCCCAGCGAGACATCGCCAGAAAAGGGATCGTACTCGCTCTCGCCGCGGTGGATCACTCCCACACCGTAGATAAGAGCGATCGTCTCCCCCCGTGCGAACGGGC
>JANWXO010000112.1 GCA_025057295.1 Candidatus Binatia bacterium
CTATGGGTGCAGAGCCGATCGCCCACTATACAGCCTACAAGCCGCGGCCGTTCACGAGAGCAGAGCGAGAGAGCGTGACTCTCCTCTACGGTGGCCTGACGTGGAAGCACGAGCGCCTGATTCAAGGGGTCTTTCACAACCTGGGGTACAACGCCGAACCCCTCCCCAACGTCGCGCGTCCCGATCTCGACGCCGGCAAAGAGCTGGTCGATGTAGGCGCCTGTTGCCCCACCACCTTCGTGACGGGAAACTTGGTGAACTTTCTCAAGGCCAAGGTGGCCCAGGAAGGCAAAGAGACGGTTATCGACCGTTACGTCTACCTCACGGCGGGGAATTGTGGGGCGTGCCGCTTCGGGCAGTATCACCAGTCCTACACGATGGCGCTCGATACCCTCGGCCTGCGCGATTTCCGCATCTTCCTTTTCGCCCAGGACGGTATGGAGCAGGGGGCCATTGGTGGAGGAGGATTGGAGCTGACCATGCCGTTCAGCATCGGGATGGTGTGGGCTGTGCTCTGCGGCGATCTCCTGACCGATCTGGAATATCGCACCCGACCATACGAGGTGGTGCCCGGACAGACTGACCAAGTCCTGCGGCAGAGTGTCGAATACCTCTACGACGTCTTCCGGCGGCGGCCGCTCCGCGGCAAACGGTGGGGGAGCGTCGCCTGGCACCTGACGACGCGCTACTTCGTCAACGCGTTGCGCGAGGTCAAGCGCTATTGGCACACCATCGAAGTGGACCGGCTGCGGGTGAAGCCGAAGGTGAAGATCACCGGCGAGTTCTGGCTACAGACGCACGAGGGCGACGGGAACTACAACATCAAGCGCTGGCTCGAGCAGGAGGGTGCGGAAGTCATTCCCCCTCCCATTGCGGTCTGGCTGGATTACTGGATGCGCTTTTATGTGCAGGAGTTCGACGAGCGGCGGGAAGTCGACCGCTCCGCCGGGCTGAAGATCCAGCTGGTGAAGACGCTGCAACGGGTGTTTCGTGCTGCGTATAACCGGTTGCGCAGGGCCCTCGGCTCTCTGCCCTACGAGCTCCCCGACCAGTATGAGTTGCGGGCACTCGCTGCTCCCTTCTACCACCATCGTCTCAGCGGGGGCGAGGGTGACATGCTGGTGGGGAAAGCGCTCTATGCCTACCACCACCGGACTGCGCACATGATCTGCGAGCTCTCCCCCTACTCCTGCATGCCCAATACGATGTCGATCGGCGCGATGTCCCACGTGCTGGGGAAATATCCCGATCTGCTGTATGCGCCGATCGAAGTCAAAGGGGATGGGGAAGTGCATGCCCTCTCCCGTTGCCAGATGATTCTCACCGAGGCGAAAAAGCGTGCGCAGCAGGAGTTCGACCTGGTTCTGCAACGGACCGGCCTCTCGCTCGAGCGGATCCGCCAGTATGAAGCAGAGCACCCCTCCGTGCGGCGGATCACCTACCCGGTCCCGCACCAGGGCGTTGCCGGTACCGCCGCCAATTACGTGCTCACGCTCGCACGACATCTTGCATGAGGGGAGGAGACATGGACTGCGGCCTGGACGTTGGCAGCACCACGTGCAAGTACGTTCTCTGCAGCGACACCGGCGAGATGATCGCTCAGCGATACGAGCGTCACGGGTCCAAGCAGGCAGAGAAGGTGCTGGAATTCTTAGTGGAGTTGGAAGAGCGCTACACCTTCACCCCTCAACGGGATCGTGTTTTCCTCACCGGCTCGGGAGCAGGGGTCATCGCTCCCCTGATCGGCGGGAAGGTGATCCAGGAGGTCGTAGCGGTCGCCGCGGCAGTGGAACGGCTCCACCCGAGCGTGCGCTTCGTCAGTGAAATTGGCGGAGAGGATATGAAGACCATCTTCTTCAAGGAGCACGCGGGCTCTAAAAACAAGCAGGTCTTTATGCAGAGCGCCTGTTCCGGCGGGACGGGAACGTTCATCGAGAAGACCGCCCGCAAGCTCGGAGTTGCCGATCAACTGCCGCGAATGAGATACGCGGGCTACACCCTCCACAAGATCTCCTCGAAGTGTGGGATCTTCGCCGAAGCCGATGCCAATACCCTGGTCAAAGCCGGGGTCTCAATCGAGGAGATTATCGCCAGCCTCTTCGAGGCTGTCGTCTATCAAAACCTGGCGACCCTCACCAAGGGGAATACCCCGCTCCCTGAGGTGCTACTCCTGGGTGGCCCAAATCTCTTCTTCGCCGGTCTCCAGGAAGCGTGGCGGGTGCATCTGCGACGGCTGTGGCAGGAGCGGCAGGTTTCTCTCCCCGCCGGACGAGATGCGGAGTCGCTCGTGCTCGTCCCCGACAACGCCCTGTACTACGCGGCGTTGGGTTGTGTCACGCTCGGGCGGAGCGAACCGCCGCAGGTCGGTCTCTATCAGGGGTACGGGAAACTCCGTTGGTGGATCGACGAGGGACAGCACGAGCAGAAAAAACGAGAGGGCAGTACAGGCCTGTGGACCACGGCGGAAGAGCTCGAGCAATTCAAGCGCCATTATCAGTCTCCCCAGCGGCCGTCGCACGCCAGGTCTACCCCGTCCCGCGCCCTTTCTGCGTGCGTCATCGGCTGTGACTTCGGCTCGACGACGGCAAAGGCTGTCTGCCTGTCGCCAGAGAAAGAAGTCCTCTTGACCTGTTATGCTCTCAGCAAGGGCAACCCCATCGAGGACGCAAAATCCCTCTTTGCCCAGATTCAGGCAGCCGGCGTGCGCCAGCCGCTGGGCGTTGGGATTACCGGGTACGGCGCAGAACTGCTCAAAAATATCATCGGTGCCGACGCGCCGGTGGTGGAGACGGTCGCCCACGCGGCAGCCGCGCTGCACTTCTTCCCCGACGCCGACTGCATCTGCGACGTCGGCGGAGTGGACGTGAAGATTCTCATCCTCAAAAACGGCACGGTATCCGACTTTCGTCTCAACTCGCAGTGCTCCTCGGGCAACGGCGCCTTCCTCCAAGGGGTGGCGGAACGCTTCGATATCCCCCTGGAGGAGATGGCTCAGCGGGCCTTTGCCGCGCGGGCCGTCCCCACCCTCACGATGGGCTGCGGTGTATTTTTGCAGAGCGATATCGTCAACCAGCAGCGCAAGGGATGGCAGGCGGACGAAATCCTCGCCGGCTTGTGCCGAATCCTGCCGTTGAACGTGTGGGTATACGCCGGCGGCTTGAACAACCTTGCGGCCGTCGGCAAGAAGTTTGTCCTGCAGGGTGGGACGCACAAGAACCTGGCGGTGGTCAAAGCCCAGGTCGATTTTATCCGCAGCAAGATCCCGGATGCAGAAATCGTCGTCCATCCCTATTCCGGCGAGGCCGGCGCGATCGGCGCGGCGCTGTGCGCCTTGGAACGCTGGGAGAGCGGCGAGCCAACGCGGTTCCGCGGTTTTGCCGTGATCGCCGGGCTGACCTATCGCACCACCACGGCGCCGGCCACGGTGTGCACGTGGTGCCCGGTCCACTGCCAGCGGACCTTCATCGACGTCGAAATTCCCGGCGGCAAAGGGCGGGCGTGGAGCAAAGTGCCCCTCCCCGAGGGGTGGGAACGTGTCATTGCCAACAACTCCTGCCCGAAGGGGTTGGTGGAAGACGTCAACGAATTGCGCGCTGTCAAGGCGGAACTGGAAAGGATACAACATGCCTATCCCAATGTGGCGGAGATGGTTCGGAAGCAAGCCTTCCGCCCCTACGCTCCATAAAAACCGGGCCGCGATCCGTGTGGGGATCCCCAAAGTGCTCAATATCTGGAGCACCCACCAGTTCTGGCTGGGGTTCCTCACCGCTCTCGGCATCCGGCCGAGTAACATCGTGTTCAGCTCCGACACCTCCGAAGAGCAGTACCGCGAGTTCGGCAAAGGCTGGGGGACGGTGGACTGTTGCTATCCGGTGAAGAGTATCAGCGGTCACTACGGAGAGCTGCTTTTTGGACAGAAGGTCAAGATCGACCTCCTCTTGAGCCCCATGATCTACTCACTCCCCTCTTTTCTGCAAGGCCATGTGATCGACACCCTCTCTTGCCCGCGGGTGATGGCGGCGCCGGAGAACATCAAGTCCGGATTTCTCAAAGAGCGGGACACTTTTGCCGCCACCGGCGTCCACTACGTCTCCCCACTCGTCTCTTTAGGCGAACCCCAGCTCGTCCCAGGGCAGCTGTACAAAGCGCTCAGAGACGTGCTCGGCCTGGACAAGCAGGAAACCGCGCGCGCGGTCGCCCAGGGATACGCCAGCCTCGAGGCCTTCAACCGCAAGATGCGGGCGCACGCCCGCGAGATCCTCACCTGGTGTGCACGCGAGCAACACCCCTGCCTGCTCATGCTGGGACGTCCCTATCACATGGACCCCGGCATCGGACACGAGATCGACGTCGACCTGCAAGCCCACGGGTACCCGGTGCTGTGGATCCAGTACTTCCCCTGCGATGCAGACGTGCTGGAGTGGCTGTTCGGCGCAGAGCTCCGTGCCGGACAGATCCGCAGCCCCTTCGACATCTCTGACGTGTGGAGTTCCTCCTACAGCAGCAACACCAACGAGATCCTCTGGGGCGCCAAGGTCGCGACTCGCTGTCCGTGGATCACCTGCGTGGTGCACCTGTCCAGCTACGAGTGCGGCATGGATCAGCCGACGTATACCCCGGTGCAGAAGATCGTCGAGGCGAGCGGAACGCTCTATTTCAAGTTCGGCGATCTCGACGCCACCAAGCCGGCCGGCGGGGTCAAGATCCGCGTGCAGACCATCGTCCACTACCTGCGGAAGTATTCCCAGACGCTCATCGCCAGAAAGCTCGCCTGGCTTCCCGGTCCTTGTCCGCTTCTCACTGCGAGTGAAGATTCCTCCCCGCAGCGGGTCGAGGCCGACTCGGGGATCCCCGCACGAACCGCGGTGGCCGGCTGAGGCCGCTCATTTGAGCGTGATCTCGACCCCGCCCGCGGCCAGGGTGAGTTGCACCCCCTCCTGGACGGTGCGCAGGTAAATCGCCACATCGTGCGGGTTCTGCATGACCACCGTTCCCGGACCGCTCCCCGCTGCCGCGCTCGCCTCGACGGCAGCGTACACGCCCGGAAACTCCTCGAGGCGCTGCAACCCGTACACCGTCCCCTCTGCGGTGACGCGGGCATACCCGACCCCGAGGATCTGCAGCCCCTGCAGCGAGAAGGGATAGTGCCGTCCCGCAAAGGTGAGAATGCCCTCTCCCCACTGCACGCCGACGCCCGCAGCGACGGAGGTAACCGTGAGAGAGACTGTCCCAGAGGGGACGAGCTCGGTAGCCACTGCCGGCATCAGCACGCCCAACACCGCCATCCCCAGCACTGCCACACCCAGCCGTTTGCTCCTGCCCCACATATGACTCCCCTCTGCCTTCTCCGTTCCGCGCGTTTGCAGCCTGTGTCTTCAGACGTCCCCGATACAGCCAGCGGCGAGTCCGCAGGCACCGCTCGTCTGCCTCTAGAGCGCTTCGCGTGCCCGGACCGTCGCCCACGCCGCATCCTCTGTCAGCACCCGCAGCATCTCAGCCTTGATCACGCTCTCCAGCATGAACTCCCGCTTCACTCCTTGTTCCGTCAGGTTCTTGATGGCCTCGCGGCGGAGGCGGGCCCGCTGGGCGGGCAGCAGTGCAGCGAGGTGCCCTTCTACCCGCTGGCGCTGCGCCGCACGGCGTTCCTCCTGGCGGACGGCCTCGGCATGCGCCCGTTGCTTCTCCCGCTTGCGCTCGCGGCTCGCTTTTTCCTTGAGCGCGTCACCGATGACGTGAGGCAGCAAGCCGAGAGATTGGATCTTACCGCCGAATCGCTCCTCTTTGTTGTCGATCATCCACTCCAGTGCGAATTCGACCTCCTCCCACGAGTATCCTTGTCCATGCACGAGGTCGCGCAGGATCTCTGCTCCTGCACGCACTTGCTGCTGGGTGACACGGCTCTGCCCAAGCCGGCGGTAGAAGCGGCGGACATATCCCCCCAGTCTGTCATCGGACTCGACAGGACGCGCTGCGCGCGTCAAGGGGAGCGCAAGCTGGGGCTCCTGCGGCGGACAGGAGGGTGTGTCCCCGTTCGGGGCGAGCAGCACGCGTCGGTCGTCGATCTCGCAGGGCAGCCCGTGTTTGCGCCCCTTTTGCTCCTGGTCGTGCAGCCATTTGGGTCCTGGCCACCAGCGGATATTGCCACTCCATTCTCCGGTCTCGGTGAGCGGGTAGTCGTACTTGGCCACGAACTGCTCGCGGACGAGCTCTTCGTTAGAGGCATCGAGCTGGTGACGGACCCGAGATAACTGAGAGTGCATTTTAATATCCAGCACGGCGCAGAGGTCTTTGTAACTTTTTGTGTATGGTGCGCCGTTCGAGGCGAACCAGGCATTGTCCAGCAAGGGGTACAAGGTTTTCGAAATGGCGTGGCGCAAACGTTGGTGAAAATTCAGGTCGATGCGCCGCGTGTAAAAGAAAAAGTAGTTATCGATGAACCAGTCGGCGAGCCAGACGTAGTTCTGTGCTGCGAGCTGACCGTCGGGCATGCGCTCGCCCACCGACACGAATTTCTTGAACAGCGGCTCGAGGCCGATATGCACATCGAGGGCGCGAATCTTGGCGTTATACAGCTCGCCGTGGATCACCGTGGCGTTCAACCGCTTCATCCAGTTGCGCACGGCAACGATGTTGCGGTCGTTTTTGTGGCGACCAGCTTTCGCGATCAACTCGCGCGAGGAAAAACCGATCGGCGAGGGAAGCCGGGGGTGGTAGGTCTCTTCGTCTCCTTCCCCGACTTTGACCCATTCGACACGCTCGTCACAGATCTTGAGGAAGGCACGATAAAAGTCGAGATCTTCGGCGTTGGGCAGGCCGTACTTCGCCGAGGGGACGATTTCTACCCGTCGGTTGTCGGAGAGGGTAATGACCTTGGAGAGCTGGCTTTCCTCTATGCGCGGGCGGGAGTACCGCGCGGAGAAGTAGCCGAGTGCTTCGAGGTTCTGCTCGGCTGGTACGTAGTCTGCGTTCCATAAGAAGGCCTGTCGCTGCAGCTTCTCTCCCCTCTTCGCCTCCTCCCGTCTGTCCATGCTTCCTTCCTCCCCCAGCAAAAAATTTTGACTCGCGCACATAGAGGTAAAAAGAGGTAAAAAGAGGTAAATATAGGTGAACGCTTTAACGCACGTGTAAGTACTTGTCAATACACTACTTTTTGCATACCCCCGTACTCCAGGTGGCCCCACTTTTTACTCCAGCTGGCCCCACTATCTACTCCAGGTGGCCCCACTTTTTACTCCAGCTGGCCCCACCGTACTCCAGCTGGCCCCACCATTTTACTCCAGCTGGCCCCACCCCTTGGACCGCCTTGGAGGCTAGCGTGCCGCAGCGGTTTTGTGGATCTTGCGATCTCCGTAACGGGGGTGCCACGGGAGCGGGGATTGTCCCTCGTGCAGCGATGACAGCAGGGATCGCACCCCTTACCGGGGGATGAAGGTCGTCCCCGAGCAGCCTCGGCGTGCCGCTCCGTACTCCAGCTGGCCCCACCCTCGTGTTCTGTCTCTTTTTCCATTCGCCTCGAGGAGGCACGGTGGAGGGAGAATAAGTATCTAATATTGCTAAAGTTTTTTCTGCTGTGGGGAAAGGCCGTCCGAGGTATCTTCCTGCCGGGTCTCCTCACCTGGCCTGCGTACTCCAGGTGGCCCCACTTTCTGCACCCCCGGAGGGGAGAGGGCAGTTCAGGTGTTCCTCGAGAAAGAACCTTGTAAGGGTGGCGATGAACGATACTCCCTTCGCTGTCTCCTGTGGTCTGAAGCAGAGGGGGAGGTCATGCCTGTCGGCTGTACTCCAACTGGCCCCAGGGGGGTGTCCCGCGCGCTACGCCAGGTGGCCCCAGGAGGGAAACGCAGGAAAGGACGAATTTTCCTCCTTGCCGCACGGCACGATCACGGGAGCGCTGCCGAGCGGTGCCCTGCCGTGTGGCACGCGTACTCCAGGTGGCCCCACCTCTCTCGCCTGCTGATCGGCAAGAGCGATTCGCCTTGTCGTCGCAGCTGACTAGGGCTCGACGAGGCGAAAGCGCGTGCCGCAGAGCTGAACCAGATCGTCGGCGAGGCGACGCCCCCGTTGCTCCGCCGCGGCGAGCAAGCGCGAACGGTTCGCGACCACGAGGTCCACACCGCCGAGGCCTTCCCCGCGGCCATCGGCATCTTTGACAAAGCGGAGAGAGCCGAGGTCAAGACGCAGGCTCGGGTGGCCTTGCGCGTCGGCTTCTACCGGCAGCTCCAGGATCTGTCCCCAGCGGGCGGCGAGGTCGGTTGGGTCAGGCGTTTGGATCTCGGCGGCAGCGATGCCGCGCACCACTTCGGTGCGGACGGCAGATTGCCACTGCCGGCCCGCTGGCGCCCATGGACCGTCGAGCGCTTCACCGCCAGTTTGGACGTCGATTTCCAGCAGGCAACCCCCGGTATCGCGGGGATGGAGTTGCATGATGTGGAATTCCGGTTCGTCGTGTTCGAGAACCTTGCGAATACCGAGCTCCGCCACACGCCGCTTACGGGGAGCGTGGTCATCGCACTGCAGGATGACCATGTAGCCGCCATCGCCGCCACGTCGGTCGAGGTAGCGGCCTCCGGCCGTGCCTTCGCGAATCGGCGCTACCACTTCGAGGAATTGATTGCCCAACGGGAAGACAGCGTTCTCCAGGCCAAAAGTTGCAACCGCAGGGTCGCGGTAGGCAACCTCGAGACCGAACACCTCACGGATTTCCGCTACTACGGGAGCGAGTTCCCGTGCGATCAACACTATCTGTCGCATCCGCAGCCACATGGTACGTCCTCCTTTTGTCGGTGCCCCACGAGCGGGGCTCACATCTGTCGCCCTCTTAAAGCGCAAAAACACGACGAGGTCCAGCGGGAGCGGGCAGGAAGAAGCTTCCGGCTTCCTCCGGAATGTCCGAGAGCGGGTGAATGGCGAACTCGCACGGGGGCTGCCCGAGAAGTCACACTTGACTGCTGCTGCCGAGGCTGACAAAAAGGCAGACGTTCTCCTGCGCTGTGTCAAGTCGAGAGGAGAGCTGTAGGGCAGGCGATGTGATGGGAACACGCTTTGCCGCGGAAAAACGCGTCAACGAGGAGGAGCCACATGAAGACGCAGAGCATCGAGTACCGGGATGGTGACGTGACCCTACGGGGATTCTTAGCGTTTGACGACCAGATGGCTGAGAAGCGACCAGGAGTGTTGGTGATGCCCGAAGCCTTCGGATTGGGAACCCATGCCAAAAAGTGCGCCGCCCGCCTCGCCGCACTGGGCTATGTCGCATTGGCGGGAGATCCCTACGGCAACGGCCTCGAAGTGCGCGATCTGCAAGAGGCAATCAAACTCGCCACCGCCCTGCGTGCTGACCCGGCAAAATTCCGCCAGCGTGCTCGCGCAGCCCTCGACAAGCTGGCTACGTTGCCACAGGTAGACAGCGACCAGTTAGCCGCGATCGGCTATTGCATGGGTGGCTCGTTCGTGCTGGAGCTTGCGCGGGACGGAGCGCCGCTCAAGGGGGTCGTCTCTTTCCACGGCGCGCTCGAGACCCAACGACCAGCCGTGACCGGACAGGTGAAGGCGAAAGTCTTGGTGTGCCACGGTGCCGAGGATCCCTTTGTACCGCCGGCCCAAGTCACTGCCTTTGCCGAGGAGATGACCAAGGCAGGGGTGGACTGGCAGCTCATCAGCTACGGTGGCACGGTCCACAGCTTTACCAATCCGGAGGCGGGGAGTCTGAACACGCCGGGGCTGGCCTACAACAGGCTCTCGGATGAACGCTCATGGAAAGCGATGCGGATGTTTTTCGATGAAATTTTTCAGCGGGTATGACCCGTGTGCTTCTCTGCTGGGGTGAGGTGCATGCAGAGGGGCAGGGTGCCTTACGGGGCAGCGAGGCTGTCCCT
>JANWXO010000113.1 GCA_025057295.1 Candidatus Binatia bacterium
CTTTGTAAGCATCGAGGGTCGTCTGCGGCACCTGGGCACTCCCGCCGTTGCACGGAAGCGGCAGCGGGTCATAATCGCCGAAGGGCGCGACTGTATCTTCTAGCTTGTCGACGATCACCGTACCGGTGCAGGAGCTGTCATTCTTCCGCCCGCGATAGATCCCTTGGGTCGCTGACACTTGCACGAAAGGATTTGGCGGAGGTGGCGACAAGCGATCACCAATGGTGAGGGTGTTCCCCGCGCTCAGGTACAAACGGCCGTTGGTGTGGATCCGTCCGCTCAGAGTCATGTTTGGCCCAGGGAGGATCTCCAAATCGTTGGCGTAGAAGGCCAGGAATTGAAAGATCGGGATATTATGAATATCGAATTCTGCCCCCAGCTGTACCTCTTCGTCCTCTTCCGTGTTCACCGAAGTCGCGGTCACGGTATAACGGTACGGGATCGTTTTCAGACCGGCAAACCGTTCTCCAGCCGGGATAGTGCGGAAGCAGTCGGGTTGTTCTTCGGTGCACGGAGCGTATCCGTCGACATCGTCGAGCTGGTAATACACCGTGCGGTTGCCGACGCGTATCTCTCGCTGGGCGAAATCGTCCTCCGTGGGCACGCCATAGTTTCGAAAGATATTCGCGAATTCGGCCATGCCGACGTTCAGGCCGGCCTCGGCAGCGTAAAAGCCACTGCGCGTCCGCCCTGCTCCGCCGGTCAGTTTTAGGTCAGCCCTCACCGCCAGCGCATAAGCTCCGGCCAGCGCACCGAGCAACCCCATCAGCATCAGGGTCACCGGCAATACCACCCCCTGCTGGTCGCCCCACATTTTCTGCCAACGGCGTCGCATGCGTTGTCCTCCTCAGATCAGGTTACGGGGTTTGACATGGACGTACCCACTTTCGCGCAAGAACCGTCCCTGCCTGTCCTGCTTGTGCGAGCGCACGGTAGCGGTGATGGCCACCTCTCGCACCTGTCTCCATTCGTCGTCATCAGCCGGTTCGTCTGTGGTGGTGGCACAGCCAGAGGCGTCGCACGGTGCGAGCAGGTACCGTACGTCGAACTGTTCTACCCCCTCGACCAGCGGCTGCGGAGCCCCACCGTCAATGCGGACCATCAGCACGGGTCGCGCGGGGTTCGAGATGTCGACCTCGTAGGTCCGTTCGTCAACCGCGTATATACCGGTTCCCACGGGATGATCGCCAATCAGCCCGCCATCGATGGAGACCGAGTTCGAGGTTGTCGCGGTGACGGTGTAAAAATTTCCGCTTGCCCCGTTGGGGGTGATGTACACCAGGGTGGTTCCAGCGAACAGATCTCCCTCGCCTGCTGCTACCACGAGCGTTGAGTCACCTTCCTCCGCTGCTTGTGTCGTTCCTGCTCTAATACATACCAGCGTGTCTCCATCGGTTCGTCCAATCCGCAGGGTCAAACGATCCCGACTCTCGTGATCCTCCCCGTCCAGCGCGATAAACTGTCCCAATCGCGGCAAACAGGCACCGGCCTGGCGGAGCTCTTGGGAGATCATCTCGAAGGTGGCCCGAAGGCCTTGCTGCGCTTCTGTTTGGAGCCCCATCTGATGCCGGACAATCGCATTGGCACGGAAAAATCCGGTGAGCAATGTCAACATCATGCTGGAGAGGAGCATGACCACCAGCAGCTCAACGAGCGAGAAGCCCGCCTGCCCTCTACGCATCGATGTCCGTATAGATGGTATGGGTTTCATAGGTGTGCATCTCTCCTTTATGGTGCCACGAGACGGACACGGCGACCGTCGCCATCCCTGGTTCTGGCTCATCCGTATCCACATTCCAATGCACCGTAAAAAACGCCGACTGTCCTTTCCAATCCACGGTTGTCGACCCGCTCTCCATCTCGGAGTAATCAACCGTGCGCAGGTCTTCGACCACCTGTTGGGCAATGGCAATCGCCCGCGACCGCTCGTTACTCTGGGCAAGGTAGGTTGTGGAATGGAACATCAGCGAGGCAGTGGCTGCCGTCGCGATGGCAAAAATGACCATTGCCACTAACACTTCTATGAGGGTAAAACCTGCAGACCCGCGGTTCATATCTCGCCCTCCAAGACCTGCCCGGACGGCCACACCGCGAAATATTTGGTGTCTCCGTCCCGGCTGTCGTGAATGCTGATCTGCTCGATCTGCGCCACCTCTTCGTCAGGCGGGGGCACGACTAATCCTCGCGTGCTGAATTCAATGACCCCGTCACCGTCGACGATGCTGAGCGAGATTCCTGGCGGGAACTCCACCTCTTCGCTCACAGCGGCAGGTACCCATTCTCCGTCTTCGTTTCGCTGGAGTCGTTGTACGGTGTAGGAATCGCTCCCCAGGATGACGCGATAGCGCGTCCCGCGGCTGACCGCGTCTGCGCGTGCCATACGGATGCTGCCGAGGAGCGTCTGCGTGGCAGTGGAAAGACTCAAGACACTCTGATTCAGGCGAGGGATGGCAACAGCTCCCATGACACTCACGATGGCGATGATCACGATCAGCTCCACCAGACTCATCCCTTTTTCTCGTCTGTCGCATATGCCGTGTGGAGAACACAAGGCTCGCATCGAGCACCTCCGAAGTCGGGCCGAACAAGGAGACTACCCTGCAGAAGGTTTCACATTTCCTCCTCCGCACTTGCCCTCGCTATCGGGAGACGGGAAGAAAACTTTAGTCGTAGAAAAAACTGCCGAACTGTCCTGACAGAGCGAGCTGTCTCGAGCGGATCCGTCACCGCACGAGAGGGTGTGGGTTACAGAGGCAGCCGCCTCAAGACGCCGAAGGAGGCCACAATGCAAGCCTGGGAAGCGTGGAACGCGTGGAAACTGCGCACTTTTCTCCTGATGGGACTGACGTTCATCATCCTCAATCACGCCAACGCACAGGTGCTGAGCTTGGGGATCCCACGCGGGCTGGATCTGTACCTGATTGCGGCTAGCTTCTATTTTTCTTTGCGTCCACAGACACGAGTCGAAAAGATGATGCAAAAGGTTTTCATTTTCCTCTTTTTCCCCGGAGCGTTCGTGACGACTCTGGTGCCGTTATACGCCGCGCTGCTCTCGGTTGCCCGCTACCTGCACTCGTGACCTGCCCCAGAGGGGTGGCCAGACATCCACAGCGGAACGCCCTCTCGGTCCTCTGCTACGCCAACGTCACCCCCCCATCGACGACGAGATTATGCCCGGTCACGAAGTCGGACGCAGGAGCGACGAGAAAGAGAGCCGCGCCGACGATGTCCCGCGGTTCCCCCAATCGTCGCAGGGGGGTTTGGCGCAGCATTTCTTGCTCAACCCCTGGTCTTGCCAGATGCGGAGCGGTCATGGCAGTGCGGATGTATCCCGGACTGATGCAGTTGACGAAGACCCGATGCCTGGCCCACCGAAAAGCGAGCACGCGGGTGAGTTGGATGACACCCGCCTTGGCGGTAGAGTAGGTCAGTCCAGAATTCACAATCATGCCGGAGATGGAGGCGGTGTTGACGATCTTTCCCCCGCCGTGCGCGATCATGTATCGGCCCGCCGCCTGGCAGCACCAAAAGACGCTGGTCAAGTCCACCTCCAACTCCTCTCTCCATTCTTCCTCGCCAATCTCCTCCGGCTTCGTGATTCTCAGGATGCCGGCATTATGAAAGGCAAAGTCCAACCGGCCGAACCGGGCAGTGGTCAACTGCACCAACTCCTCCACCTCCGCTTTGCGTGCCACGTCGGTCCGCACGGCGTAGGCACGCCCGCCGCGGGCATGAATCTCCGCCACCACGTTTTCTGCTGCAGGGAGATTGATATCACTGACGATGACGGCGGCTCCCGCCTCGGCGAGGCCGAGCGCGATCGCCCGTCCGATCCCTGAACCACCGCCGGTGACGTAGCCACACTTGTCGGTCACATCAAAAAGAGGGTGTCCGCCCATTGCTCGTGTTCCTTTCCTCGATTGCTTTGTAACGAGCTCCTCCCTGCAGCGCAAGCAACGCAAGGGCGCCTTGGGTAGCACGAATATAAAAAACATGCTATCCGCTATCGTCACTACACTGCACGCGTGCTGGCGCGTGCCGAGGAGTCATACATGCGCACCTCACGCCGGCAGGGATGTCTCTTGCTCGCCCTGCTCCTCCTCACGGGAGCAGCCCAAGCCCAGGACAGATCGCAGGCGGCACCGGGGACCACGTCGCGTGTGGCTGATACGCTGCTTTCTCCCTCTCGGCAGTTACCGGAGATTCGCGTCACCGAGCGGCGTCCGGTGAGTGCAGCGACCGAGCAAAAGATCCGTGAAAAAGACTTTGCTCTCCGGCCCCATAGCACGACGTGGGAAATTCTCAATAATCTGCCAGGTCTCCTGGCCGGTCAACACGCGGGCGGCGGCAAAGCCATGCAGTACTTTCTCCGGGGGTTCGACAATGACCACGGCACCGACATCGCCATCTTTGTCGACGGGGTCCCGGTGAATATGGTAAGCCATGCCCATGGCCAAGGGTACGCAGACCTTAACTTCCTGATTCCCGAGACGGTCGAGTACGTAGACTTCTACAAGGGACCGTACTTCACCATGTGGGGAGACTTCGCCAACTCGGGTACAGTGAACCTGATCACCAAAGAAGACACGCGGGAGCACTCGCTCCAAGCCCTGGGGGGCTTTTTCAACACGATGCGGTACACCAACGTCCTGTCCCCGCGCATCGGTCCGCTCCAAACCCTGGTGGCGAACGAGGTCTATTTTTCCGACGGCCCGTTCAAGCATCCTGACCATTTCCTCAAGTATAACTTCTTCGGCAAATTTACCCTGAGTCCGACGTCCGACTCCCGGCTCAGCCTGTGGACCTCGCTCTATACCGGCGATTGGGATGCTTCGGGACAAATTCCCTTGCGCGCGGTTCGCTCCGGCCTGCTCGATCGCTTCGGTGCCATCGATCCAACCGAGGGTGGCAGATCGGACCGTGAGACCCTCAATCTGATCTACACTGCCACCCCAAGCCAGGAAGAAAGCTGGTACGGTCAGCTCTACTTCAGTCGTTATCGGCTGAGGCTATTTTCCAACTTTACCTTCTTGCGCAGCGATCCGGTCAGGGGCGACGGCATCGAACAGCTGGATTCACGCCTGCTGTTCGGCGGGCGGCTACGCTATAGCCGGGTGTGGACGCTGGGGGGTCTCCCGGTACACAGCACGCTCGGCGTGGAAACCCGCAACGACGACGCCGATGTCGGCCTCTTCCGCCAGGCGCGACGACGGCGCTTTGCGACCACGACGAAAACGAACATCTGGCAGAGTTCTTTTAGTGGCTACATGCAGCACGAATTCTTCCTGCGCGAGTGGATCCGGTTGATTACCGGCCTGCGGGGAGACGTCTTTCTCTTCGACGTCGATGACCGCCTGCCGGCCGATGCGACGGATGGGATCCGCTACCAAGGCAACACCATCGACGGCATTGTCAGCCCGAAAGCCAGCCTGGTCGTCTCGCCCTTTCTCGATACCACCAGTCTGTGGCGTGCCACCGATTTCTTCCTCAACTTCGGCATGGGGTTCCACTCCAACGACGCGCGGGATGCCATCCAACGCAACGGGACCCCCCTCGCGCGCTCGACCGGCGGCGAGCTAGGGGTACGGACACACCTCTGGCAGCGTCTCGATCTCGCTGCCGCCTTGTGGATTCTCGATCTCAGCAGCGAGCTCGTATTCGTCGGCGACGAAGGCACGACCGAAGCAAGCGGCCCGACGAGACGCTGGGGGGTGGACTTTGAAACCCGCTACCAGGTCCTTCCCTGGTTGTTTGCCGACCTCGACCTAACCTATGCCGACCCACGCTTTCGTGTCACCGGCGAGGCGATCCCCCTTGCCCCCACGCTGTTGCTGCAAGGCGGGATTACCGCCTACTTCACCGATCATTTCTCCGCCGCCATCCGCCTCCGCTATCTGGACGACCGACCGGCCAACGAAGACCGTAGCCTCACCGCGCGCGGATACACCATCTTGGATTTCATCGTGAACTACCGCTGGCGCAACCTCGAAGCCTCCCTGCACCTCTTGAACTTTACCAACCGTGACTGGCGCGAAACCCAATTTGCCACCGACTCGTGCCTGCGACAGGAGGTGGGAGTAGATCCGCGATGCCCGCTCGAGGGCGGCGGAGACGGGATTCCTGACATCAATTTCGTCCCCGGTTATCCGATCAATTTGCGAGGAGGACTCACCCTCTTTTTTTGACACGTCGTGCTTGCGCGGCCTCTTCCCCGACCGCACCGGCTCGGATAAAGATACCGTATGCGCATCGCCTACCTCGACGCCTTCTCGGGTCTGAGCGGCGACATGATGGTCGGCGCGCTGTTGCACCTGGGTGTTTCGCTCGATGCCCTGCAACGCGAGCTCGCCAAACTGCCCCTCACAGGCTACCGCCTCGCGCAACAGGAACGGACTCTCAGCGGGATCCGTGCCATCAAGTTCCACGTCGACGTACATGCCCCCCTACAGGAACGGAGCTTTCGCACCATCGTCGAGCTGGTGCAAGACAGCCCTTTGCCTGCAGCAGTGCAACGGACCGCCTTGCGCATCTTCACCGTGCTGGCCGAAGCGGAGAGCCGAGTCCACGGCATTCCGGTCGAAGCCGTCCACTTCCACGAAGTGGGGGCGGTGGACTCGATCATAGACATTGTCGGCACGGCTTTTGGGCTTCATGCCCTCGGGGTGGACGCGGTCTACGTCTCACCCCTTCCCTTAGGAAAAGGCCTGGTGCCCTCGCGTCACGGGACCCTGCCCATTCCCGCGCCAGCCACCGTTGAGCTGCTCAAGGGATTTCAGGTCTCCTTAGAAGATGGGGAGGCAGAGCTGGTCACGCCCACGGGTGCGGCCATCGTTGCGGCAGTAGCCCGACAGGGCCCGGTTCCACCTCTCTATTTGACGGCGGTCGGCTACGGAGCCGGAGAGCGGGTCTTGTCGGACCGCCCAAACCTGTTGCGGATTCTTTTAGGGCAGACCGATGCCCCTCGACAGGGAGGGGACCCAACGCCCCATGAAACGCCTACAACACCTTCCAGCGGAGAGCTCCAACATCCTCACCCTCCCCCTCATTGTCATACCCATTCTCACTGAGAGGGGAGATGCCCGCGCTTCCTGCTTTTTTCTCCCGGGCACCGATCAAGCAGCCTGCCGCACTCCTGCTGCTCTGTTGCAGCACCAACGGCAATACGCTAGCATATCGATCTTATGAAACGCAGAAAGATTCCTCCTGCGCTCTCCAAAATTCGTGCGACTATCCGTGCAACCGGACTGCGGAGTACAGCCCCCCGTGTGGCAGTGCTCCAACGGCTGCAGGAAGTCGACGCGCCAGTGAGCCATGCCGACCTGGTCGAGGATTTAGCGGCGAAAGGTTTTGATCGCGCCACGCTGTACCGCAATCTGATGGATCTGACGCAAGCAGGCCTGCTCTCCCGTATCGATGTTGGGGACCACGTCTGGCGGTTCGAGCTGCGACGCCCAGAGCGCAGGCATCCGCAAGGTCATCCGCATTTCACCTGCGTCGATTGCGGCGATGTGTCCTGCCTCCCCGGCGTCAACGTGCGTATCACCCCGGCTGCGAGCGTTCCCCATGCTGTCGCGACACAGCAGGTAGAAATCCAGTTCCGCGGGCGCTGTGACCGCTGTGCGCCCCCCGCGTGATGCCGGTGCAGACCCTGACAGGGGGCAGCATCCATGGCTACGCAGCAGCGGTCGGTACGCGTCTGCGCGAACCACTGAGCAAGGGTTGCAAGTGTCCGGTATGGGTCGCCATCTGCCACCCGTCCGCTACCAAAGCGAGAGCGTGTGTCACTATATCGACGACAAGCTCTGCTACCACCATCACGGTCACCAGACCGCCCACCTAGCGAGTGCGCCCTGGATGTCGCGGGTAAGGGATCGAACACGTCGAGAGCCTACACGATAGCCGCAAGCTCACTCCTCCTCGGCATACTCGAACAAGCTTTTGGGCGTTTCCCACACGCCGACTTTGACGAGGCACTCTCCGAGCCGTGGCTTGAGGAGATCCCAGATGACCTTGGCGATGTTTTCCCCGGTTGGGTTCACACCGCGAAACTCCGGGACCTCTTCGTTGAGATGTTTATGATCGAAGCGCTCGATGACCTCTTGCTGCACCACGGTCTCTAGGAGGCGGGCATTGACGAGCTGCCCTGAGCGTGGATCGACTTCCCCTCGGATAGTCACTTCCAGCGTATAGTTGTGCCCATGGCCGTGCGGGTTGTTACACTTGCCGAACACGACACGGTTGTCCTCCTCGGACAACGCTTCGCTGTGCAAGCGGTGGGCAGCACTGAAGCCAAACGTTTTCGTGCATAGGATCATCGCTCTTGTCCTCTGCCTTGCCCATCACACCTGCGCCTGAGTACCTCTCAGCAGACGCGCGAGATGGCTGGAACTCACCCGCTCCGCATAGGGGAGAGGGAACGTAATCACAAAACATTTTTACAATATTCCGGCAAAGAGTCCATCAGTCCCCTCGGCTCAGCCTCCGCAGGCTTCTTGACCTGCCCAGCTCGTCCCCTATGCTGTCGGGATGAGGAGGACACCCATGACGCGGTTACGAATCGAAGGAGAGGGGATCACCACGAGCGAGTTCGGCTTTGCGGAGCTGGCTCAGCTTCCGGGACAGATCACCGATGTCAGTCAGCTCGTTCCGGGTCGAGAAGGGGGCGGGGTGCGTCTCCACTCCCTCCTGGAGGCGGTCGGCCGCACGAGCGCAGGGACCTACCTCACCCTCGAATCGGCCGATGGAACGTTTGCAGCGAGCGTGCCGCTCGAGGCGGTACGGGAGGCGATCATCGTCTACCGCCTCGCCGACGGACCGTTACCGCCACACAAAGGCGGGCCTTTTCGCTTTCTTATTCCCCAGGTCGAGCACTGCACCACCGGTGAGGTTGATGCCTGTGCAAACGTGAAGCACCTGGGGTGCATCCGCCTCAGCCAGGAACCAGGACGGGATACGCGTCCGACCAGCGCAGCAGCCCATGCTCTCCTCCACACGCACACCGGGCACTCCTCATGAGTCGCGCTGCGGGTATGCTTCCAGCACCTCGCGGACGGCGTAAATCGGCCTATTGGCTGACTCGTGGTAGGTGCGAATCTGGATCTCTGCGAGGAGTCCGATACTGAGAAACTGTACCCCGACCACCGTCAACAGAACGCCCAAGAGGAAGAGTGGCCGGTCGGCTAACGGTCCGCCGGAAAAGATGCGCCACAGCACCAAATAGCCACAGATGGCCACCCCAGGCAGGAAGGTCAGCAGCCCGAGGGAGCCGAAAATGCGCAGCGGTTTGGTCACGAAGGAGAGAAAAAACTTGACCATCAGGAGGTCTAAAATCACGCGGATAGTGCGCGAAAGACCGTATTTGGAGCGACCGTGCACGCGCGGATGGTGACGGACAGGAATCTCCGCCACACGTGCCCCGCCACCGCCGACCAACGCAGGAATGAAACGGTGCATCTCGCCGTACAGGCGGACCTCTTTGACAGCCTCCGCCCGGTAGGCTTTCAAGGTACACCCATAGTCGTGCAGATGAGTACCGGTCGTGCGGCTGATGAGCCAATTGGCGACCTTTGATGGCAGACAGCGGAGCCAGAACCCATCCTGGCGATCCACTCGCCAGCCGCTGACCACATCGTAGCCCTCCTCCAGTTTGGCGAGTAACTGGGGGATATCCTCAGGATCGTTTTGCAGATCGCCATCGAGCGCGATGAT
>JANWXO010000114.1 GCA_025057295.1 Candidatus Binatia bacterium
AGAATGATGGCAAGATTGTGGCGGCGGGGACTGCCGATCGTAGTTTTGCGGTGGTGCGGTATTTGCCCGACGGGCGGCTGGATCCCAGTTTTGGGGGTGCAGGCAAGGTGCTGACTCGGCTTGGCAGCGATCCGAAGATTGAGGATGCGGTTGGGGATATGGCCGTGCAAGCGGATGGGAAGATCGTCGTAGTAGGGCGGACCTGGGGGCGCTACAGCCAGGATGTCGCACTCGTGCGGTATCTCCCTGAGGGGCAGTTAGATCCGAGCTTTGGTCAGGGGGGGATCGTGACGACAGATTTTGCCTTTGCCGTTCCGGTGGCAGAGGAGATGCCGCTGCGACCTGGACCGCTGTTGGGGGGCGAAGGGAGCGAGCAAGGGGTGAGGAGGGGATGGAGATATAGGTACAAGTATATCTATGACGAGGCTCGTGCGGTGGTGGTGCAGGGGGATGGCAAGCTGGTGGTGGGGGGGACGAGTTTGGCGCGTTACACTGCAGCGGGGGAGCTGGATCCCAGTTTTGGGTGGAGAGGGGTAGTGAGTGCGGGGGTCAGTCAGGCCCTGGCGTTGCAGGGGGATGGGAAGATTGTAGCGGTGAGCGGGCCTGGTTTCTCAGAGGAGTCGCTTGCCCGGGAAAGGACGCTGGCGGAAGTTGCTCGCCTGTTGTTGGGCAGTGGCTACTACGACCAAGCCCGCAAAGCTGCCGAAAGGATAACGTTGAACTACCAGCTCAGGCGGGAGGTGTTGATTGAGATAGGGAGCAGATATGCCCAGGCCGGGCGATACGAACAGGCCTTAGAAATAGCCTCCGGCATGGATCTTCCTGCTGTGTTGGGTGAGGTCGGACGTGCCTATGTCCAAGCCGGTCGTTACGACCAGGCCCTCCAGATTGCTGCGATGGTACGGATTGCTGGCCTGAAAGCCGAGCTCTTGACTGACATTGCTGGCGCGCAAGCTGCGGCCGGACAGCGAGAGCAGGCGGCGGAGCATTTTTTACAAGCTTTACAAGCGGTGCAAATGGAAGGGGATATTGCCAGCAGAGCACAAGCGCTGGCTGTGGTAGGTGCCCGGTATGCGCAGGCAGGGCTCGAGGTGGATGCCAAGGCGAGAAGGGTTTTGCATGAGGTTCTGCGAGAGTTCGACTCATGGTAAGACTGCGGTGTGACGGTGGTTGCAGAGCTGGTCCAGCTCCCCTCGTGCTTGCACCGTTGACAACTCCTATCGAGGGTTGTTAAGCTTCTTCGCACCATGCGGGTGTAGCTCAGCTGGCTAGAGCGTGTGCTTGCCAAGCACAAGGTCGCCGGTTCGAAACCGGTCACCCGCTTTCGTAAGGCCCCTTCCCGAGAGGGGTCTTTGCTTTTTCCGTCTTGACGCGTTTTCCTCCTCCTGCCACAGTGGCCGTGGGCGACTCCTGCTATGCGTATTTTTCTGATCGACGGACAGTCCTACATCTACCGCGCCTTCTATGCAGTGCGCGACTTGAAGACCTCTACCGGCTTTCCTACCAACGCCATCTTTGGCTTTGTCAACATGCTGCAGCGGATCCGTAGCGAGTATCATCCCAGCCACATGGCGGTCGTGTTCGACGCTCCGGGCAAGAACTTTCGCCACGGACTCTTTCAAGAGTATAAAGCGCACCGCCTGGCGATGCCCGAAACCCTGCGACCGCAAATCCCGCGCATCAAGGAGATCGTCCGTGCATACCGCATCCCGGTCCTCGAGCTCGAGGGGTATGAAGCCGACGATATCATCGCCACTCTGGCGACCCGCTGGGAGAAACAAGGCGCCGAGGTGGTGATTGTCTCCGGCGATAAGGATCTGATGCAGTTAGTGTCCGAGCGGGTCACGATGCTCGATACCATGAAGGGCGAGCAGATCGGAGTGGAACAGGTATGGGAAAAATTTGGCGTGGAGCCCGCGCGGGTGGTGGAAGTGCAAGCGTTGATGGGAGATCCGACGGACGGGATTCCTGGCATTCCTGGCATCGGGGAAAAGACCGCCATCAAGCTCATTCGTGAGTGGCACGATCTCGAAAACCTCTTGCGGCACGCTGCGCACATTCCGGGCAAGCTGGGTGAAAAAATTCGCGAGCATGCCGATTTGGCCCGCCTGTCGAAAAAGTTGGCGACGCTCCAGCATGATGTCCCGATCTCCGTGGACCTTGCCGACCTAGCGGTGCGCGAACCGGATCGGGAGCGACTCGTTGCCCTGTTTACCGAGCTTGAATTCCGCCGCTTTTTGACCGAACTGGAAACCGAGCAGGTGCCGGCTGATCGCGGGGAGGGATATGAAACTGTCCGCACTGAACAGCAACTCGATCGCGTCTTGCAGGCGGTCAAGGCGGCGGGGACGTTCTGTCTCGATACCGAAACGACCGCTTTGGACCCGCTGCAGGCGGAGTTGGTCGGTGTGTCTCTCGCCGTTCAAGAAGGGCACGCCTGGTACATCCCTGTCGGGCACTGCTCGTCGGACGCCGCACCCCAACTCCCGCGTGACACGGTGCTGGCGGCCCTGGGTACGCTCTTGCAAGACCGGTCTCTCTCGCTGATCGGACAAAACACCAAGTACGATGTCATGGTGCTCGCCCAATACGGGTTGTGGCCGCAAAACCTGACGGGCGATACTATGCTCGCTTCCTATCTCCTCAACCCCACCAACCGCCACAATCTCAGCGACCTCGCCTGGGAACATCTCCAATACCGGATGCTGACCTATGACGCGGTCACGGAAGGCGGGAAGAAAAATTTTGCCGAGGTCTCGGTGGCCGATGCGACCCGCTACTCTGGCGAGGATGCGGATATCACGCTGCGCTTGGCTCACCGCTTGTTCCCGCGCGTGCAGCAGGAGGGGATGGCGCGTCTCTTTACTGAGGTCGAGGTGCCTTTGGTGCTGGTCCTGGCGCGCATGGAGCTGGCCGGCATCCGCGTCGATCGTGAGCTCCTCGCGACTTTATCCGAGGAGTTCGGCCGGCAGCGGAAAGCGCTGGAAGCCGAGATTTATGCCCTGGCGGGCGAAGAGTTTAACCTCTCCTCTCCGCAGCAGCTGCAAACGGTTCTGTTCGACAAGCTCGGTCTGCCGCGGGGGAAAAAAACCAAGACTGGCTCCTCGACCGATTCCTCGGTGCTGGAGGCGCTGGCGGATCGCTTCCCCCTGCCGGCGAAGATCCTCGCCTATCGCGCATTCACCAAGCTGCAGAATACTTACGTAGATGCGCTGCCGAAGCTGATCCACCCCAAGACCGGTCGCATCCATACCTCGTTCAATCAAACGGTGACGGCAACCGGACGCTTGTCCTCGAGCAACCCCAACCTGCAGAATATCCCTGTCCGCAGCGAGGAGGGGCGACGGATCCGCATGGCATTTATTCCGGAACAAGGTCATGTCCTGTTGTCGGCAGACTATTCACAAATCGAGCTGCGTTTGTTGGCTCACCTCAGCCAAGACCGGGTTCTGGTTGAGTCGTTTCAGAAAGGACAGGATGTCCATGCGCGCACGGCTGCAGAGCTGTTTGGCGTTCCCCTGGAGGCGGTCTCTGCCGACCAGCGCCGCCAGGCCAAGACCATCAACTTCGGCATTATCTATGGGATGGGAGCGCAACGGCTCGCCCGTTCTTTGGGCATCCCGCTCAAGACGGCACAGACCTACATCGCCGACTATTTCGCCCGTTACCGGGGCATCAAGGAGTACATGGACGACGTCGTGGCCGATGCCAAAAGGCGGGGGTATGTGACCACTTTACTGGGACGGCGTCGCTACGTCCCCGATTTGCAGAGCCAGAACGCGCAATTGGCGAGCGCGGCGGAACGGGTGGCGATCAACACTCCCATTCAGGGAACGGCAGCGGATTTGATGAAGATGGCGATGGTCGCCATCGACCGTCGTCTGGCGGACGAGAAGTTGCGCACTCGTATGCTGCTGCAGGTGCACGACGAGCTGGTCTTCGAGGTGCCGGAGGATGAAGTGGAGCGCGTCAAGCGGCTGGTCCGCGAGGTGATGGAAGGGGTGATGGCGTTACGGGTCCCGCTCGTGGTCGAACTCGGCGTGGGCAAAAACTGGGCGGAAGCGCATTAATCCGCGCCTGCGCTCCGCACTCGGTGCGGCCACCTGGGAGGTGGAGTCGATGGTCTGCGAAAGATCTTCACCATCAAAGGGAGAGAGACCAGGATCCCGTACGGAATCAGAAGGATGGGGTACAGGAGAACGAGGCATATACCGACCAGCCAGCTTTTGCTGGCAATCCCGAGGAGCACCAACACGACGAGCGGGATGGCGTTGAGTGTGACCCACACGGCGGTAACGGTGGCGTGACGAGGCTCGCGGAGAGACATACGCGACCTCACCCTACCATGACTGTGCCGAGACGCAATCCCTACCTGTGCGGCTCAGAAGGTGAGCCGTCACTAGCCGTGCAGAGCAAACGCTGCTAGGGATAGGGATATTCAGGGAGAGAGGAGGGATGACTATGGACTACAGTGCGTATCAACATCTGCTCGTTGACAAAAAAGAAGACGGCATCGTGCTGCTCACGATCAATCGTCCTGAGACGCTGAACTCGACCAACTTCCGTCTCCATTATGAGCTGAGTCGGATATGGCTGGATCTCGCCGAGGATAGCGAAGTGCGGGTGGCGGTCATCACCGGAGCGGGCCGTGCGTTCTCTGCCGGCGGCGACTTTGAGGTCGTAGAGAAGTCCATGGGGAATCTCGAGGTGGTGGCGCAGACGATGCGCGAAGCGCGGGATATCGTCCATAACATGATCAACTGTGACAAGCCGATCATTTCTGCCATCAACGGGGTCGCCGTCGGTGCCGGACTGGCGGTCGCGCTGCTGGCCGATATCAGTATCGCGTCCGAAAATGCCCGCTTTACCGACGGGCATACGCGGTTAGGGGTAGCGGCGGGGGACCATGCGGCTGTGATCTGGCCTCTCCTCGTCGGCATGGCCAAAGCCAAATACTACTTGCTCACCTGCGATATGCTCGATGCAAAGGAGGCCGAGCGGATCGGGTTGGTGAGTATGGTCGTGCCCCATGAGCAGCTGATGCCGAAGGCGATGGAAGTCGCGCGCAAACTGGCGACCGGCGCACAGCAGGCGATCCGCTGGACCAAGCACTCTTTGAACCAGTGGTTGCGCATGGCGGCGATCACCTCGTTTGACTACTCGCTGGCGTTGGAGATGCTGGGCTTCTTCGGGCCCGATGTGCGCGAAGGCCTCAGAGCCTTACAGGAACGCCGGCCTCCGCTCTTTCCCTCTGCCCGGACCGGGACATGAGCACGACAGAACGGATCGTCCAGATTTTACAGCAGGCTCTGGCTGCCACCTCGGTGACGGTAGAAGATGAG
This sequence comes from Candidatus Binatia bacterium, assembly GCA_025057295.1. Lineage (GTDB taxonomy): Bacteria > Desulfobacterota > Binatia > Bin18 > Bin18 > JANWXO01. The sequence continues at coordinate 5,343 of JANWXO010000114.1, forward strand.
AGCGCCAGGCACGTCGGGCACGTCGGTGCCGCTGCCGGCGGGGGACATTACCGCGTGACCGTTGTCTCCCCGCTCTTTGTGGGGAAGAGTGCGGTTGCGCGCCATCGTCTCGTGTACGACGCGCTGGCGGGGGAAATGGGGACAACCATTCATGCCCTGGCGCTGACGACGCTGGCTCCCGGTGAAGACCCTGCACCCAGGAAGCGCTAGCACTGGTAGTAGTCGCGGTACCATGCGACGAAGCGGGCGATTCCTTCGTGAATAGGCGTGGCAGGCCGGAAGCCGACATCCTGTATGAGGTCGTCCACGTCCGCGTAGGTTTCTGGTACATCCCCAGCCTGCAGGGGGAGGAAGCGTTTCTCCGCTTTGCGCCCCAGGCAGGTCTCGAGCACTTCGATGAACTGTAACAGGTCGACGGGCTGGTTATTGCCGATATTGTAGATCCGGTACGGGGCACGACTGGTTCCTGGGTCCGGCGCCGATCCGGACCATGAAGGATTCGGACGGGGGACCAGGTCGAGCACTCGCACGACCCCCTCCACGATATCGTCGATGTAGGTGAAATCGCGCCGCATCTTGCCGTAGTTGAACACCTCGATCGGTTCGCCCGCCAGGATCGCGCGTGTGAAGCGAAACAGGGCCATATCGGGCCGCCCCCAGGGACCGTATACCGTGAAGAAGCGCAGACCAGTGGTGGGCAGTTGGTAGAGGTAGCTATAGGTGTGGGCCATCAACTCGTTGGCTTTCTTGGAAGCTGCGTACAGGGAGATCGGATGATCGACGTTATCGTGCACGGAGAAAGGCATCTTGGTATTCGCTCCGTAGACCGAGCTACTCGAGGCGTACACCAGATGTTCCACCCCAGTCGCCCGGCAGCCTTCGAGGACGTGCAGGAACCCGACGAGGTTACTCTCCACATAGGCGTGCGGGTTGGTGAGGGAGTAGCGGACCCCTGCCTGCGCGGCGAGGTGGATCACCCGCTGTGGCCGTGCGGTACGAAACAAGGTCTCCATACCGGAGCGATCGGCGAGGTCGAGGCGCAAGAAGGTGAATCGGTGATGGTCGGTCAGACGTGCCAGGCGCGCTTCTTTGAGGCGGACGTCATAGTACGGGGTGAGGTTATCGATCCCGACAACGCTATCACCGCGGTCCAGCAGGCGCCGTGCCACGTGGAAGCCGATGAAACCGGCGACTCCTGTCACGAGGACGTGCATATACACGGACTCCTTTGTGGTCGATTACCCGCGTGCTTCTGCTCGTTCGGGTGGCAGCGCTACCTCGCTGCGTGGCGGGGCAGCACGCTTGGCCGCCACCTGTTGAGCAACTTTGAGATGGTAATCCACCCCTGACCAGATGCTGACGACGAGCGAGAGCCACAGGAAGTACATCCCTGCCACGTGGAAGTCGATCCATGCATAGGTGTAGTGGAGCAGCAGGCCGTGGAGGGCGAACATTTGTAAGATCATCTTGTATTTCCCCAGCTCTTCTGCCGGTAATATCACTCCTTCTCCAGAGGCGATCGCTCGCAGTCCTGTCACTGCCAGTTCTCTGCCGACGATGATTACGACCATCCAGGCCGGGACGCGGGGGACACGGTCCGCCGCGGCGAGCATGATGAGCACCGAGGCGACCAGCAGTTTGTCGGCGAGCGGGTCGAGGAACTGACCGAGCGTCGTGGTGTAGCCATGACGCCGGGCGAGATACCCGTCCAGAAAATCGGTCAGGCAGGCGACGAAGAACACCAGGGCTGCCAGAGCGCTCCAGAGCCGTCCAGTGTCGGTCAGCAGGTAGACGAGCAGCGGGATCAGCGCGATCCGCAGCAGACTTAACAGATTCGGCACGGCAGACACACTGGCGCCTTCATTCAGCGGAGTTCAGCAGATGGCGTGCGACGGGCGTCCGCGGTACTGTTGCGTCGGTAGGATGCGCGATACTGCAGGACGCGTTGGACATATTCCTGTGTCTCTCTGTACGGAGGCACGCCGTTATACCGGGCGACGGTCTCCGGACCGGCGTTGTACGCCGCCAGCGCAAGGATCACGTTGTTCTGAAAGCGGTCGAGTAACATACGCAGGTGCCGCACGCCACCTTCGATATTATCGCGCGGTGCATGAACGTTTGCTACCCCGTGGAGGGCAGCCGTCTCGGGCATCAGCTGCATCAGCCCCCGTGCTCCGGCGGGAGAAATGGCAGCCGGGTCGAACGCCGATTCCGCCTTGATCACCGCTTTCACCAGGGCGAATTCAACTCCATAGCGTTGGCAGGCAGCGGCGATGAGTCGATCGAAGGCTGCGCTCTCCCGGCCGCGTAAGCCACGGATATACGGGCGGAGCAACATGAAGGGGCGGTAGACGGGCCGGGTGGGAACGTTGGTGAAGTGCACAACTCCGTTGCTATCACGGTATACATAAATATCGGCCATCGCTGGGAGCAGGCTGAACGGCTCGCTGGCGATGCCGAAGACGAGGCTCAGCAGCACCCCCCTCCTCCACACACGACACGCCATACGGTTCCCAGCATAGACGATTTCTCTCAGGCGGGTCAAATGACGTTCCCTCCTTGACTCATCCGAGTGGGCGTGCGAGCAATGAGGCACCCATGGCCGTGCATGCCAGTGATATTCTCATTATCGGGAGTGGCATCGCAGGGTTAAGTTTGGCCCTGAAAGCGGCCACCTGCGGCGCGGTCACGATCGTGACGAAGGATTCCCTGCCCGAGAGCAGCAGTGCCTACGCGCAAGGGGGGATCGCCTCGGTGTGGAGCCCCGAGGATTCCTTCGAGGCGCACATCAAGGACACCCTCGTCGCTGGGGCGGGGTTGTGTCATCCCGAGGTGGTGGAGATGGTGGTGAAAGAGGGGCCGGATCGGATCCGCGAACTGATCGCCCTCGGGACCAATTTCTCGCGCCGGCCGGGCGGAGAGGAGAGCGAGTATGATCTAGGTTTGGAGGGAGGACATTCTCACCGCCGCATCCTGCACGCGTTAGACGCCACCGGCCAAGAGATCATCCGTGCACTCACGGCAGCGGTGCGCCAACAACCCCATATTGCCATTCTGGAAAAACATTTAGCGATCGATCTGCTGACCAGAGCCGGACCGTACGGGGTGGAATGCTGGGGCGCCTACGTCCTGGATCTGCTGACGAACCAGGTCAAAACTTTCACCGCCCGCGTCACAGTACTCTGCACCGGCGGTGCCGGGAAAGTGTATCTCTATACCAGTAACCCGGATGTGGCGACCGGCGACGGAGTGGCCATGGCGTATCGCGCCGGCGCTGCGGTCGGCAATCTAGAGTTCTTCCAGTTTCACCCTACCTGCCTGTTTCATCCCCAAGCCAAATCTTTCTTGATCTCCGAAGCCTTGCGTGGCGAGGGGGCGATCCTGCGTCGACCGGATGGGACGCCGTTTATGGCGCAGTACGACCCGCGGGGGGAGCTGGCGCCGCGCGATATTGTGGCGCGGGCGATCGACCATGAGATGAAAGTGCATGGCTTCACGCATGTGCTCCTCGATATCAGCCATCGCGATGCCGACTTTCTGCGCCAGCGCTTTCCGTCCATTTATCGCCGCTGTTTGGCATTTGGTATCGATATCACGCGCGAGCCGATTCCTGTGGTCCCGGCTGCTCACTATCTCTGTGGTGGGGTGGTGACCGATCTACATGGCGCCACCTCGATCCGCCGGCTCTACGCTGCCGGTGAGACGGCAATGACCGGACTCCACGGCGCCAACCGCCTCGCCTCTAACTCGCTCCTCGAGGCGGTCGTCTTTGCCCATCGGGTGTTTCTCCATGTGAAGGACTTTCTGACTACTGATCATGCCGCTCCCCCCTCGTTTCCAGACTGGAATCCTGGGCAGGCGGTGAGCAGCGATGAGATGGTCGTGGTCACGCACACCTGGGAGGAGATCCGGCGCGTGATGTGGAACTACGTCGGCATCGTACGCAGTGACCGTCGCCTCGCCCGTGCGCGCCGCCGCATTGCCTTGATCCAAGAAGAGATTCGCGAATATTACTGGAACTTCCTCGTGACCGGCGATTTGTTGGAGTTGCGCAACCTCGCCACGGTTGCCGAGCTGATTATTCGCTGCGCCAGTCTGCGCAAGGAAAGCCGTGGGCTCCACTATACACTGGATTATCCGGCCACCGACGATGTGAACTGGCGGCACGATACCATCATCCAGCTGTCCAAGGCGGCGGCAGAAGATACCGGCTGGCACTCCTAGCGTGCAAGCTCGCGGAACAGCGGGAGCTGACTCCCGCGCGGACGCTCGTGCGGGAGAATAGGATAGCGGCCGGTA
>JANWXO010000115.1 GCA_025057295.1 Candidatus Binatia bacterium
CACGGCCAGCATGCCGGTGAGCATCGCATGGTCCTGGTTGTTGTACCGGTGCAGCCCGTTGCGCCCGATCGTCTGCACGTTTGCCAGTCCCTCGACGAAGGTGCGCACGAGCGCGAGGTAATCCCGGTACTCGGCGTCGTAGATCGGGTAGGCGTAGGGTACGCGCACCACACAGCCGTCTTCGACATCCTCGTATCTGGCCAGGCCGATGCGATCGATTTCGCGCTTCCCCAGCTCGATGAGCTCCGCATCCGACATGCTCCACAACGCATCTCCGACCGTACAGAAATATTCCAGGCCCAAACTCGTCTTCGTCGGGTCGGGGACCATCTCCGGACTCCAGTTCTTGAAGTTCTGGATGCGCCCGACCTTCACCGCCGGGTCATGGACGTAGATCCAGTTATCCGGAAACAGATCCGGTCGATTGACGATCAGACAGACGGTCAGGAAGTCGCGATAATGCAGCTTCTCCGCGGCCTGGCGGACTGCCGGAGGCGGCGGCGGGGAGAGTATCTTGACGAACTCCGAGATCGGCATGCTGGAGATCAAGCGTGAGCCAGCAAGGGTCTCTTGCCGTCCGTTGCGCGCTACAGTGACCCCTGCGATTCCCGTGCCGTTGCGGTGGATCGCGATCACTTCTGCGTTCAGCCACACCTGGCCGCCGAAACGCTCGATCTGTTCCTTCACCGCGTTCCACATCATCCCCGGACCGAGCCGTGGGTACTCGAACTCCTCGATGAGGGTTTTGATCGTCCGCTTCGGCTTGACGAACATACTCAGCAGGGCGGTTTTCAGCGAGAGGTCCTTGATCCGCTGCGCCGCCCACTCCGCCTTCAACTCGGTGCACGAAATCCCCCACACCTTTTCCGTATACGTCTTGAAAAAGATCTCGAACAGCCGGCGGCCAAAGCGGTTGGTTACCCACTGCTCGAACGTCTCTTCCTGCCGATAGGGAAAAAAGCGCCAGTAGCAGTAGCTGCTCACGCAGCGCAGACTCTCCCACACCCCCAGGCCCCACAGGGCGTTGAAGGGCTTCAGGGGGTAGTGGAAAAACTTTTTGTTGTAGTAGATGCGCGACAGCCGCGGACGGCGCAGAAAGTCGGTCCCCAGGATCGTCCGCCACAGCTGTTGCACTTCCTTGGACTTGGTAAAAAAGCGGTGGCCGCCCAGGTCGAAGTAAAAACCCTTGTAATTCTCGGTGCGCGCTAACCCGCCTACCCGGCTCTGCCGCTCGATCACGAGCGGCTGCCACCCCCGCTGCACCAGTTCATACGCGGCGGTCAACCCGGCGGGACCGCCACCGATGACAATGACCCGTCGGTCCGGTACACGTTCGTCGGTCACGGAAGGAATCTCCCCGGTCTCGGTTGTGTCAGAGGGATGTGTCAGGCAGGACCCCCTTCACCTGCCTGCAGGCGAGCCTGCTTCGAGCATATCGACCGTATGCGTGCAGCCTGGAATGTTCCCCAGCTCCACAGGTAACCGATCCCGCCACAACAGTAGTGAAGCATATGCAACGGCACGCACAGACAGGCAAAAGCCAGCCCGCGGCGACGCGCGAAGAAGGCAAAGAGGCGCCAGTTCAGTCCCACTACCCCACCCAGCGCGATGCCTGCCGGGACGAACAAGACAGGCCACCATGCCGCCAGCAGCAAAGCCATACAGGCCGCACCGACGAGCGCGACACTCGCCCACTGGGACCGCGTGACATTGAGGTCGTTGGGCATCTGCCCGCTGGACAACAAAAGTCGCGTCCAGGGGATCGCGCGTGCCATCAGGTCCGTGCGGATCATAGAGCCCAGGGTCCAGCGCTTGAGGTGAGTCCCTCGCAAGCTTTTGTCCAACAGGATGCGGTACCCGGCCCGGCGTAACCGGTACCCCAGCTCGATGTCTTCGATGGCCGGGCGTGGGAAGCGCTGCGCGTCGAATCCGCCCACCGCTGCGAATACCGCACGGCGGATCGCGCCGCAACCGGCCCAAAAGGTCGAAGCGTCCGGATTGCCGTGTTGGTGCACGAAGTGGTGGAGCAGGTTGCGGTATTGCGAGACCACTCCGGGTGCAGAGGGCCGGTCGTCATAGGAGCCAAAGACAGCGGCGAGATCCGGCTGCGCCTCGAACACTTTTCTCACGCGGCGCACCGCGTCAGGAGCGACCACTACGTCGGCATCGACGAAAAAGAGGATCTCTCCACGAGCGTGGCGTGCTCCCTCGTTGCGAGCCGCCGCCGGTCCACTGTTCTGTGGCAGCCGATAGACCTGCACGCCGGGAAACTGCGCCGCTACCATGGCAGAATCGTCCGTCGAGGCATCGTCCACCACGATAACCTCTACGTCCGCGCTCGATGACGCGACGAGCGCAGACAGACACGCCATGAGCTGCTGCCGGCTGTTATAGACCGGCACGATGATGGAAAGGTGCATGTCGAGCGCGAGGAGGGTGTTCAGCTAGGGCGGCAGGGCTAAATCGTAGAGATAGAGCGACGCCTGCTCATCCGTGCGTTGCGCGTCCTGCCGCACGCCCCAACTGTCTAGATAGTGGAGAAACAGCTTTTCTTCGTCGACACCAGAGGACCGGTTGACGTGAGAAAACAGGACCCACACCCGCTTGTGACCGCGTAACTGCGCGAGCTCGTCACGATAACGGTCCCAGTCGCCGACAGCCCAGGTTCCTGTGACATATGCTGTGATCCCGTAGCGGTCCTGGTAGTACTGCAGCGCCGACAGCGCGCCGTGGTACACGTAGAGCACGTCTCCCGCCTGCCGCTGGGTGGCGAAGTAGTGGAGCAGAGGTTTGATCTCCTGGCGCGGTTGGAACGCGGTGAGTCCCTTGGAGATCGTGAGGGCACACAGGACCCCGGCAAAGGCAACGCCGATCACCGGGCTGCGCTGCCGGGTGACCTCCCAGACGTGGGCGACCCCGGCCGCGATGACCAACAGACATGCTGGCGCCAAAAATAAGATCAGCCGGTCGCTGAAGGGATATATCTGCAGTCCCGACGCCAGTACGGTAAAGAGGGCTGGGGAGAGCAGGAAGAAGAGGAGCGGCCTGTTCTCCCTCCACAGAACATACCCGCCCACGAGAAACGCCACAACGGCGACAGGAGGAGAGATGCCCAGTGCGCCGCTCAAGAGACTATACAAGGCTTTGGCCGGCCAGAGCAGCTCAGGCAAAGTGTGGGGGATCAGCGGGACGAAGCTTTTGCGCCAGGCGTGGAGAAAAAACTCGTCGTTGCTCAGCGAGCGGAGCATCGTGACGTACGCTACCAGAAAGCTCAGCCCCCATAGCGTGCCCGTGAGCGACAACAAACCCAGTCGTCGCCAGTCCCGCGCCAGCAGGGAGGTAACGGCAAGGGTGGTCCCGATGCCGGCAAGGACGAATACAGCCGGGTGGGAAAACCACAGCCCGACTATCCCCATGACCCCGAAGCACGCAGCATGTCGCACCGTGAGGCGGTCCCTGCCCAGCCACGGCAGCGCCAGCAGGGAAAGGGTCAGGGCGACCACCACATCACCGGCATACTGCTTCACCTCGGCCGAGTAATAGAGGAGCGGACGGGAGGAGACGAAGAGCACGAGCGCGACGAGGGTCGTCGCCGGTGTCACACACCGCCGCCCCAGGGCAGAGAAGAGAAAAATGGACGCGACCCCGCACAACAGAGGGAAGAGCCGCAGCGCATACTCGTTGTTGCCCAGGAGAAGCACCGCGAGCTTCTCGATCATGAGAAAGCCAATCGGTGCCGCCTGTCCGTAGTCCAACGGCTGGAAGAGCTGGGAAAAGGTTTTCTGGACGATGTTGAGGGCCAGCCTGGCTTCGTCGAGCCAGAGCGAGCGGTTGCTCAGGTAGTGCAAGCAGCGTAAGGCAACGCCGATCCCTATGACCAGCCACACGAGCTGGACCTTGAAGCGCCCGAGCGCCGTGATTGCCCGGGAGAAAAGGGGAGCGAATCCGACACCATGCTGCCCGGTGTCGGGTGCGACCAGGGGTACCCTGGCGAGGGAAGGAGGAGACGGAGAGACAGGCATACAGCAGTCCTGTGGAGGGGGAATCAGAAGAGACTCGCCCAGCACGGGCGGGGCGTTTTTGCAGGGGGCTAAAACAGCGTATAGATGAACGGTGCGACGACAGAGCCCTGGGTGAAAACCAGCAGTCCGCCGAACATCATCAGCACCAGGATGATAGGCAAGAGCCAGAACTTTTTCCGCTCTCGCAGAAAGGCCCACAGTTCACACAGCGCTTCGTACACAGGAAGTCTCCTTACGGTTAGAACTGGTGTTTGAGATGGGTTGCCGGCCGGGGTTGGCGGGGTACACGGTAGCTCTCCGCCTCCGGTTCGAACTGACGGCGCATAGAGTCCTTGCCCAGGAGAAAACGCCGTACCAGTCCCATAGGGGTGATCAGGCCGTAGAAGACGAGGCCCAGGAGGAGCCGCGTGTTCACCCATCCCAAGGCATGGCCGATCATCATCCACCCACGATAGATCGGTCCCAGGCTGGAGGGCCACACGGAGGCCGGCAGGATGAGCAGCCCCCCTAGCACCAGAGCCCACACCCGTGGAGCCTCGGAACGAAAGACGAGCGGCCACAGGCCGATGAGAGCGAAAATCCCTCCCACCAGCCAGCCGAAACGGCGCAGTTGTGACGACGGTATCTGCTGCTTTTGCATGGCACTAATCCAGTTCGAATTCTTTCCGCCAGTCGGTGTCGTGTTCCAGCGGTTTTTGTTCGCTTTTGTCGAGGACACAGTTCTCCAACACCAGCACATCCATCTCGGTGCGCATAAAGCAGCGGTAGGCGTCCTGCGGCGTACACACGATCGGCTCCCCGCGCACGTTGAACGAGGTGTTGACGATCACGCCACAGCCGGTCTGCTCCTCGAACGTTTTGAGCAGGCGATAGTAGCGGGGATTGGTCTCCGGATGGACCGTTTGAATGCGGGCGGAGTAGTCGACGTGCGTCACCGCCGGGATGTCCGAGCGTGGCACGTGCAGGAGCTCGATCCCCCACAACGACCGCTGCTCTTGCCTGATGGGCAGACGCCGCTGCTCCAGGACCGGTGCGACCAGCAACATGTACGGGCTGTCCACCTCCAAGGCGAAATAGTCCGAGAGGCGCTCGCGCAACACCGAGGGAGCAAAGGGACGGAAGGATTCGCGGTATTTGATCTTGAGGTTCATCACCGATTGCATGGTCGGATTGCGTGCGTCGCCCAGGATGCTGCGTGCGCCGAGGGCGCGCGGACCGAACTCCATGCGTCCCTGGAACCAGCCGATCACTTTGCCTGCGGCGATCTCGCGCGCGATATGGGGAAAGAGCACGTCGTCCGCGAGGCGTCGGTACGGGGCACCGATCTGCCGCAAGAACTGCTCGATCTCCTCGTTAGAGAAAGACGGACCTAAAAAGCTGCCCTGCATCTGGTCGGTCGCCCCGTCGGCGTGGCGTGGTTGCCCCTCCAGTTGATGCCAGGCGGTCAGGGCCGCTCCGATGGCACCGCCCGCGTCGCCGGCTGCCGGTTGGATCCAGAGCCCCTTGAACGGCCCTTCTCGCAGGATGCGGCCGTTGCCGACACAGTTCAGCGCCACCCCGCCGGCTAGGCACAGATATTCCATTCCGGTCTCCCGGTGCAATGTCCTGGCTAAACGCAGCATCACCTCTTCGGTGACCTCTTGAATCGAGCGCGCCAGATCCATCTCCCGCTGGGTGAGCGGGCTTTCGGGTTGCCGCGGCGGCCCGCCGAACAGTTTGGCGAAGTGGCCATTGGTCATGGTCAGCCCAGTGCAGTAATTGAAGAAGTCCATGTTGAGGCGAAAGGTACCGTCGGGTTTGAGGTCGAGCAGATGGTCGTAGATGGTCTGCACGTACTTGGGTTCGCCGTAGGGAGCGAGCCCCATCACTTTGTACTCCCCGGAATTGACCTTGAAGCCGGTGTAATAGGTAAAAGCGGAGTACAGCAACCCCAGCGAGTGCGGGAAGGGGATGTCCCACAGCGGGGTGAGGGTGTTCCCCTGCCCCAGCCAGGCAGAGGTCGTGGCCCATTCGCCGACCCCATCCATACAGAGGACCGCGGCGTTGGTGTAGGGCGAGGGGTAGAACGCCGAGGCGGCGTGCGACTCGTGATGCTCGGCAAACAGCAGCGGCGGCAGCTCCGCCGTGCCCTCGCTCAATACCGCCAGTTCTTTGCGCAGCAGGCTTTTCAGGAACAGTTTTTCTTTCAGCCAGATCGGCATGGCCGCGACAAAGGAGCGGATCCCTTTAGGGGCGAAGGCCAGATAGGTCTCCAGGAGCCGTTCGAACTTCACCAGCGGCTTATCGTAAAAGACGATGTAGCGCAGATCCTGCAATTTCACGTCGCCTGCGCGCAGACAATAGCGGATCGCGTGACTGGGGAAACGCGCGTCGTGCTTTTTGCGCGTAAAGCGTTCCTCCTGTGCCGCCGCGATGATGGTGCCATCGCGCACCAGGCACGCCGCACTGTCGTGGTAGAACGCCGAGATACCTAAAATATCCATACTCACCCTCCCTCCGTCAGGCGTGACGGTGAAAGAGACGCACGCAGGTTCGGCAGATGAGGAGAATGTCCGAGAGGAGCGAAGAGCGTCTCAGGTACTCTTTGGCCAGTCTGATTTTCTCCGGCAAGACACGGGTCACATATTCCGCTTCCGGGTCCGGTGCCGCTGCCAGGATCTCGGCCTCGTGGCGGTAGTGCAAAGACGCCAGATCGGTAATTCCCGGTCGCACCGTCAAGATCTCCTCGTAGTCCTGGCGAAACAGTTCCACATAACGTCGCACCTCGGGCCGGGGACCGACCAGACTCATCTCTCCCTTCAGCACGTTGAACAGTTGCGGCAATTCGTCCAGCTTGGTCTTGCGCAGAATCCGGCCCACGCGCGTAATACGGGGATCGCCACCGACCGTGATCAATCTGCCGTGCTGAGGGGCATCGGCGATCATAGTACGAAACTTATAGATGAAGAAGGGCTGCAACCCTCGGCCGATCCGCTCCTGGCGGAAGAAGACCGGGCCACGGGAGTCGAGCTTGATCAGGAGTGCGATCAGGAACAACAGCGGGGCCAGGAAAACCAGCCCGACACCCGCCACGGTGATATCGAACAGCCGTTTGAGTTCCATCGGTCTGCTGTGGACGTGGCCTCTTGTGGTTGCTACCATGGCACGAAGCTGAAGTTATGCCGCAGCTCGAGCGCCTGAAGGAGCAAATCGCCTACCTGAAGTTCTGGCAGGGTGTGCTAGTAGTGACTGACATCAGCCTGATCGGCTGGCTGGTGTCGAACGCGACCAGAGCCGCAGCAGAAACAGTGGCGCTAGCTATCATCAGCGTAACATTTATCACCGCTGGGGTGATCGTGCTGCACCGTCAGATCGAACGTCGCATCGACCAAGTGGGAGACCTTTAGTCATGGAAACAGTGGCTGCCCTGGTGATGTTAGCTGTCGCGTTAGTATTCTTCGGTATTGCCCTCGATGCAAGCCGCAGAGCAAAACAGCGGGGCAAGTAAGACTACATCGGACCACAACCGTACACTGCATCACTCAAAGTGAGTATATCCCACGCCCTCCTTTGGCAGAGGGGGGATTTCTGTCAGAGACTGCGCCAATGTCAGGTGGTTCGATTTGGCCCGACGCCCGCCACGGTGATATCGAACAGCCGTTTGGGTTCCATCGGTCTGCTGTGGATGGAGCCTCTACCGCCGGTAGTGCCGCACCAGAGACCGCACGGTGTCGATCACGTAAGTCACATCCGCCTCGGTCATCTGCGGGTACAGCGGGAGCGAGACGATCCGCTCGAAGGCTGCGCTCGCCTGCGGGAAGTCCGCTGCCCGGTACCCCAGGGTGTCACGGTAATACGGATGCAGGTGCAAGGGGATGAAATGCACGCTGGTGCCGATTTGCCGTTCCTTGAGCAGGGTAATGAATTGGTTGCGGGTAATGCGCAGCTGTTCCACGTGTAACTGCACGATGTAGAGGTGCCAGGCGTGCTGCTGTCCCGCTGGCGGCAGAGGGGGAAGCGTCAGCTCGGCCACATCCTGCAATCCCTCGTGATACAGCGCTGCGTAGCGCTGCCGCACGTTCCAGAAGTGCTCGCACTTTCTCAACTGGTGGATGCCGATGGCCGCTGCCAGATCGGTCAGGTTGTACTTGTAGCCTGGAAAGAGCACCTCGTAGTACCACGACCCCTCGGCAGTATAGCGCTTCCAGGCGTCCTTGCTGATGCCGTGCAGGCTCATGATGCGCATGCGTTCGGCCCACTCCGGGTTGTCGGTCGTCGCCATGCCGCCTTCGCCGGTGGTGATGGTTTTGGTGGCGTAGAAAGAGAAACAGGTGATATCGCCGATCGTGCCGACCATGCGGTCACAGTACCGCGCGGGCAGGGCGTGGGCCGCATCCTCGATCACTTTGAGCCGGTAGTGCCTGGCGATGTCCAGGATACGGTCCATCTCGCACGGCCTGCCGCCCATATGCACCGGGATGATCGCTCTGGTTTTGGGAGTGAGGGCTCGTTCGATCTGCTCCGGGTCCAGATTCAACGTGTCCGGCTGACAGTCGAGCAATACCGGTCGGGCCTTGAGATAGGTGACCACTTCGGCCGTGGCGGTAAAGGTCATGGTGGGGAGGAGCACCTCGTCTCCTTCCGCGATCCCCACGGCTTCGAGTGCCAGGTGCAGGGCTGCCGTTCCCGAGTTCACGGCGACTGCCTGCTGGCAGCCGATATAATGGGCGAACTCCTGCTCGAACTGTTTGACCCGGGGGCCGGTAGTCAACCAACCCGAGCGGAGGGTCGCCACGACCTCCTGCACTTCCTCCTCGCCGATGGTCGGCACGTGGAACGGTAAAAAATGGTTACGCACGGGGTACTCCTGATCTTCTTCCTCCGCTCCCACCAGATGCAAGATAGCTCGCTGGACCTTGGCAGACAGCCAAAAACCGGCAGCCTGCTCGATGAAACGTTTGGTGCCGGAAATCCCTTATTGCGTCTTCGTCTAGCTCAGCGCGAACACTTCTGGCGGCCAGGATTGTGAGGTGTCGATGCTCCAGACGGTTTGCCCGCCGTGCGCTGAGAATCCGAATCGTTTTCCCTTCTTCATCTTCGGAGTGATCGGGAATAGTAATCGACAGGGTGTCTGCGAACACGGTGGAAGCTTCGTCGAAGTCGATCCCATGTGTGCGCAGAGTGCGTTGGGCTTTGTGAGGATCCCGGTCAAACTGAATCGGCATTGAGACCGATCGAGGACGGCGAACGGAACTTCCGCACCCGCTGGGAGAGGAGCAGGGGGATCCCGGAGAGGACCATCCACGGGCAGTCGCCCGCGCATTATGCGGCCGCGACCTCTTCGGAAGAACTGTAGAGCATATCCACCCGCTCGCGAGCATGCTCGATAGCGATGGCGCACGGGCTACCCTCGCGGTCGAGATCCAACAGGGTGTTTTCGTCAAGATCCCTGGGACCCTTTGACACTCCCTTCTTGCTCAACCCAAACTCGTTGCTTGCGCGTCTGTAGGAAGCGGGCAAAGTCCAGGACCTCTTGCCGTGCCTCCTCAGGCAAGTGAGCTGTCAGCGCAGCGACCCGTTCGGCGGTCGG
>JANWXO010000116.1 GCA_025057295.1 Candidatus Binatia bacterium
GAAAGCGGAGCATCAGCTGGACATCAGGATCGTCGTGCGGGGTCAGATGCGCTTTTTTTTCCATCAAAAACACGAGTACGCGGGCAAGGTTGCGCGAGAATCTGGATTTTCTCCCCTTCGCTACCATACAGCAGGAAGGCCAGGTGTCAAACTGCCCACGGGTGTCCCCGCCCCCAAAGGGGGATTGTCTCAACACCGCAGAGTCGGTAGGGGAAGGGAGAAAGGAGTACCGTGGGTATGCAGCCCTTCTTCGAGGAACCCCTGGAGGCCCACCTCAAGCGGGTCGAGGGATACATGCGTGGCTGCGATCTGTTACGTTTCCCGCGAGAGAAAAGTGCGCTCCGGACCGAGCTGGCCGACTTCATGCGCACCCATGCCCAGGACATCGTCGCAGAATGGATTGACCTGGTCGCCCCAACGTACTCCATTCCGCCAGAACGCACGGAGGAAACGGCACAGCATATGAGAGATGCCCTCCTCCGCTGGGCACGCCATATCGAGGATCCGGATGACATCGAGACCTATGTCTATCTCCATGAACACGCACGCCACGGCTTTATCTCTCACTTCCCGCCCTCGCGCTTTCTCTCTGGCCAGATGAAGATTCGCCTCCTCATCGTTGAACGCCTGCGCGAGGCGTATGCCAAGGATCGCAAACGGCTCGTCGCGCTGCTCACCCTCCTCGACCAGGAATTTTATGAACGTTTGCTCCACATCACCGACTTCTTCGTCGAGGCGCGGGAGGAAGCGCTGCGCGATCAAGAAGAGAGCCACCGGAAGAGCGTAGACAACGCTCCTGCCCCGATTTTCAAGATCGGCTGCCAGAACGGGGTGATCCTGCGCGCGAACCGAGAGGCACAGAAAGTGACGGGATTCCGCCAGGAGGAGCTGGAGGGCCGACCGATCTGGGAGTTGCACCCCCTTGAGGAACGGGAACAACTCCGCCAACTGACACAAGATACGAATAGCCAGGGGTACCTGAGCCGGGAAGACCTCCACCTGATCGCCAAGGACGGCAACGTTGTTCCTGTTTCGGTGTATTTTGGCATTATCGAGCACCGCGGGGAGAAAACGATCCAGGGGATCTATCTCGATGTCTCCGACCGCAAGCGGTTAGAGAGCCAACTGATTCAGTCCGAGAAGATGGCCGCGATCGGGCAACTGGCAGCCGGGATCGCGCACGAGATCCGCAATCCCTTGGGCATCATCCTCAATGCTCTGTACGATCTCAGCGAGATTCTCGATACCGATAATCCTGAGGTGTGGGAAGACCTGCGTATTGCCAAAGATGAGATTGTCCGCGCCCAGGAGATCATCAATAACCTCCTCGAGTTCTCGCGTGAGAGCAGAGCAGAAATTGAAGAGATCAATCTCAACGACTTGCTCCGCAAAACTCTCCAGCTCATGCGCAAGTATCTGCAAATCAACAATGTCAAAGTAGTCACCGCCTTCGGCAAGGTCGGGACCTGCCTGGCCAACCAAAACGCCCTGCGCCAAGTGTTCTTGAACCTGATCACCAACGCCGTACAAGCGATGCCACAGGGCGGAGAGTTGCGACTCCGCACCCAACGTACCGCCAATAAAAGCATCCTGATCGAGGTGAGCGACACCGGCATCGGCATTCCCGAACGCCACCTCAACAACATCTTCGACCCCTTCTTTACGACAAAAGAGCCGGGACAGGGCACCGGCTTGGGACTGTCGGTCGTCCACTCGGTCATCAAGCGCTATCACGGACGGATCACCGTACGGAGCAAACCAAACGAGGGGACGACGTTTCTCATCGAACTGCCATGTCCGTGTGCGAAAGAGAGGCGCAAGAAAGAGCCAGCAGCGGCCGAGAGCTCCCTGGAGAGCCTCTCATAGACGAGTCTGCCATGAGTGCGCACATTTTGCTGGTCGAAGATGAAATCAACATGGCGAAGATGCAGGCGAAAATTCTCCAGCGGAAGGGCTATGTGGTAGAAACGGCCTGCAACGGACGTGAAGCCCTGCGTCTGCTCGACCAATCCGCCTTCGATGTTGTGATTACCGATCTCAAGATGCCGGTCATGGACGGGATGCAGCTCCTCCGTGCCATGAATGCGAAGGAGCGGGGGTGTCAGGTCATTGTGCTGACGGGGCATGGGACCATCGAGAGTGCCGTCGAAGCGATGCAACTCGGAGCGGTCGATTACCTCACCAAACCCTGCAACCCGGACGAGCTGCTGATCAAAGTTGACAAGCTCCTCGAAACCAAGCGGTTGCGCGAAGAGGTGGCGCAACTGCGGCGCGAAGTGCGGGCGTACAAACGGTTCGGCGAGTTGATCGGCCAAAGTCCTGCCATGCGGCAGATTTACACCGTTATCAGTGCGGTCAAAGCGAATAAAAGCACGGTGCTGATCACCGGTGAAAGTGGCACGGGAAAAGAACTCGTCGCGCGCACGATCCATCAGCAGGGCCCATGGGCGGACCGCCCGTTTGTGGCGATCAACTGCGGGGCGATGTCGGAAACACTGCTCGACAGCCAACTCTTCGGCCACAAACGGGGCGCCTTCACCGGTGCGATCGCCGACCACAACGGCGTCTTTCAAGCGGCCAACGGGGGCACGCTGTTTCTCGATGAAATCTCGGAAATTCCGCTCGCGCTACAAGTGAAGTTTTTACGGGCGATCCAGGAACGCGAGGTCACCCCCCTGGGATCCAGCCGGCCTGTCAAAGTGGACGTGCGACTCATCGCCGCCAGCAACCGCAACCTCGAGGAAGAAGTCAAAAAAGGTACCTTCCGGGACGATCTGTTCTACCGCCTCAACGTGGTTCCCATCCACCTCCCGCCGCTGCGGGAGCGGCGCGAGGATATCCCCCTGCTGATCGAGCACTTTATCGCGACCTTCAGCACGGAGTACAACGTGGAACCGAAAAAGGTGTCCCCTGAGGCACTCGACAAATTAGTCTCCTATTCCTGGCCCGGCAACATCCGCGAGTTACAGAACGTCATCGAGCGGGTCTTCGCTCTCTCGCAGAGCAACGAGATTACCCTCGCTGATCTCCCGGGATCCATCGTCGGCTTTGAGTTCAAACAGGTAGATTTTGAGGAGATGGCTGAGCTGCCAACCTTGGCAGATATGGAACGCTCGTTGATCCGCGCTGCCTTGCGCAAGAGCCGTGGCAACAAAAACGAAGCCGCCCGTATCCTGGCGATCGACCGGCAGCGCTTGTACCGCAAAATCGAAAAATACGGCCTCGAAGCAGCAGCGTACGCCGACGTTTGAGGCGGTTGAACCGAGCGGAGGACTGCAGCCATGGGTTGATCCGGAGAGAGCGGAGCGTTTCTTGACAATACGGCGAAAGGCAGGAAAGAATGCCCAGAACCTACAACAAAGGAGGAGAAACAATGCGTGTCGTATCTGCCGACTCTCATATGATGGAGCCGCCGGATCTGTGGCTCGAACGGCTGGACCACAAGTACAAGGACCGCGCCCCGCGCGTGATCCAGGGATACCAGGGCAAGAAGGGATACTTTTTTGTCGTCGAAGGAATCCGGCCGTTCCCGGTCGCCGGCGGCTTCGCCGCGGGCAACAAGCCTGAGGACCTCCCCAAAGCCTGGGAGAAAGGCTATGAAGGCTGCCGTCCCAGCGGCTGGGACCCGGTGGAACGGATCAAAGACCAGGATATCGATGGGGTCGAGGCGGAGGTCTTGTACACCACATTAGGGATGTCCTTGTTTGGTCTGGACGACGCAGAATTCCAGCAAGCGTGCTTCCGCGTATACAACGATTGGGTAGCAGAGTTCTGCAGCTACAATCCCAAGCGGCTGTTCGGCATCGCCCTGATTTCGCTGGAAGACGTACAGGCTGGAGTGAAAGAGCTCGAGCGGTGTGCGCGCCTGGGGTTGCGCGGGGCGATGATCTGGGGCTCGCCCCCACGCGAGCGTCCCTACAGCAGTGCAGAATACGACCCCTTCTGGGCAGCAGCACAAGACCTGTGCATGCCTGTGAGTCTGCACGTCGTCACGAGTAAAAAAGGGAATCAGGAAAAGAAGTCTGCCAGCGGCGAGACCACCCCGCGCCGGGAGCGGCGTGGCGTCACGGAGAGCGCCTACATGCGACTCATCCACGAGGTGCAGCAGTCCATCACCGACATCATTTTCGGTGGGGTCCTCGCTCGCTTCCCCAAGCTCATCATCGTCTCCGCGGAAAACGACACCGGTTGGCTGCCGCACTACATGTATCGCGCCGATCACGCGTGGGAAAAGTTCCGCTTCTTCAATAAAGATCCGTTGCCGCTCCCGCCGAGCGAATACATCAAACGGCAGCTCTATGCGACCTTCCAGGACGATCCGATCGGGCCGTCCACGTGGGACTATTTCGGGGCGGATAACTATATGTGGGCATCAGACTTCCCGCACACCGACTCCACCTGGCCCCACTCGCGCGAGGTGATCCAAAAAGACTTTGCCAAAGTCCCTCCGGACGTCACGCAAAAGATCGTCGCAGAGAACGCCATCCGTCTCTACCGCATGGAGTAGAAGATCCACAGGTCAGGACTCGATCCGCCGAGTCCTGACCTGCTCAGCACGCACCATCTTTCGCTCCCGGCGCAAGAAACCTCGCTCCCGCTACGACTCGCGGGCCTGGTGCCGTCCACGGCCATAAGCCTCAACGAAACCTTAGAGGCCTGCGTGCGATTCGGTTCGCCGTAGCTGCGCAAAGACGTACGGACCTTCAGGAATAACGGCCACAGTCGCACCGCGGGCCAGCTCTGCACACAGGGCATCCACCGCACGCTGCGGTTCGGTAAACACGGGCCCCCAGAGAAACGCCCGATCGGCGGCGGCAATTCCAGGCGTGCAGAAGCTCAGCCGCGCCTTCTGTGCCACAAGGGCCAATTTCTCCAGCTGCCATTGGTCGATAACCACTGGTTCATCCGCAGTCGACGCCAGACACGTCTGCGGGTCGGGGAACCGGCGCACGAGACCAGCAAACTCGGCGCTGCCGAGCCCCTCGTGGCAGGCAGCGATGAGCAGGATGGCTCCTCCAGGTTTGACGATATGCGAGGCTGCCGTTACCCCTTTGACGCTTTGATAGTAGGTCAGATCGAGCGGGTAGCCTGCACTGGTCGTGATGACCGCATCGACCGGCTCGTCGAGCAAGGCGAGCGTCGATTGCCGGACAAACTCTACCCCGGCTGCGTGGGCGATCTCCGGGTCCCCAGCGAAGACACCGGCAATCTGGCGTGAGCGGGTGAGGGCGACATCGATAATGAAATCATGCCGCGCCATGCGGGCGATCTCCAGCAACTCATGATGCAGCGGATTCTCGACAAACGACCCTTCTACCACCCGTGGATTCCGCATAAAGAACGGACTGTGCAGCCGCTTGATAGTCTCCTCACCCGCCAAGCCGGGGGCGACGAGTTTTCTCCCTCCCGAGAAGCCGAGCATGAGGTGCGGTTCGATGAACCCCAGAGAGAGACGCAAGTCGCTTTCGACAAAACGCCGATCGATCAGCACGCGGGTGCCGCTCCGCGTGGTCCCTAAGTCGCAATGGGCAGCTGCATCGCGCGCGTTATGGGACACGACCGTGTAGCGCGCGAGCACCTCCGGACCGACAATCTCGTGCAGTTCCTGCAGGGTTGCGGCCCGATGCAGGCCAGTAGCGATCAAGATCGTCACCCCTGCTCGCGGCACTCCTGCCTGCTCCAAAGTCGCTAACACGTGCGGCAGAACCGTGCGGTTAGGGGCGGGCCGGGTGATGTCGCATACAGCGATGGCGACCCGTTTTTTCCCACGGGCGAGATCGCGCAGCGGCGGGGATGCCAACGGACGACGCAGGGCAGCGGCAACGACCTCGTCCGCCGCCCCTGCTGCCTCGGCAAACTTTGCCTGCAGGACGGTCGCCCGGACATGGGAGGGGAGCTCGATCTCCACCCCTGTACGACCAAACGCCAGTCGGACTTTCATGCACACCCCCTTTTCCGTCTTCCCGCTCCGCACTTTACAGCACCGTGAATCTCTGCCGTCTCAGCAACCTGCCTCGTCCTGCCTGTCCCAACACCTTCCCGTTGTCCACGATGATCTCTCCGCGCGACAGCGTCATAGCCGGCCAGCCCGTCACCTGGAAGCCTTCGTACAGCTCGTAGTCCGCACGAGAGTGCATATCCGCGTGGCGAATAGTGACAATTTTATGAGGATCGAAGAGCACGATATCGGCATCGGACCCGACAGCAATCGTCCCTTTCTGCGGGTAGAGGCCGAAGAGCTTGGCTGGGTTCGTGGAAACGATCTCCACGAAGCGGTTGAGCGAGAGGCGGCTTTTTCTTACCCCTTCGGAGTAGAGCATAGGGAGCATCGTCTCCAAATTCGACATGCCCGGGAGCAACTCATCGACGGTCTTGCCCGCCTTTTTTTGCGCCAGGGTCCATCCGCAATGATCGGTCGCGACGGTCTGCAGGGTATCGGTGCGCAAACCGTCCCACATCGCCTGCATCTGCGATGCTTCGCGGAGTGGCGGCCAGCCGACGTAGCGCTCGCCATCCGGCTCCTCGAAGCGTTCGCGCGACAGGTGCAGGTAAATCGGTCGCGTTTCGCCATAGACGATCTGCCCGCACGCCCGCGCTTCAGCGAGTGGCCTCAGGGCCTCTTCGCAAGACAGATGCACGAGATAAATCGGCGCCTCGGCATACCGAGCCATGGTAATGGCACGCTGGACGGCAAGCCCCTCGGCCAGGCGTGGCCGAGAATCGGCGAAGTACCGTACCCCGAATTTCCCAGCGGCGTTCAACTGCTCGGTCAGATATGAAATCAAACACTGGTCTTCGGCATGGATGTTGGTGAGGGCACCGAGGCGGCCAGCTTGGGCCATGACCTTCATATACTGCGGCGCCAGCTCGTCAAAACGGGCAAGACCGATCATGAAGAGCTTGAAACTCGTGTAGCCGTCCGCCACCGCATCCGCCATCTCGGCAATGATGCGCGCACTCGGCTCCAGAATGGCCGGGTGGAAGCTGTAATCGATCACCGCCTTCCCTTGCGCCTTCTTTTGCCAGGTCTCGATAGTCTCCTGAATCGACTGCCCCGGTTCGGGCAGGGCATAATCGACGATGGTCGTTACTCCCCCGCAGGCCGCCGCCACAGTGCCGGAGTAGAAATCATCGACCGAGCGATGCCCCAATAAGGCAAAATCGACATGAGTGTGGACATCGACGCCGCCGGGGAACAGGTATTGCCCCCTGGCATCGATCTCTCGCGCCGCGGGACCCAGCCCGTACCCGATCTGCTTCACCTTGCCCGCCTCGATGCCGACGTCCGCCTGCATGATGTCACTTGCAGTGACGATGGTGCCGTTGCGAATGATCAGATCCATACCTCCCTCCTGTGCAGGCCCTCTCCGGATCCGCAGGACGGATTATAGGCAGACCTCCCCGAACAGCACAAGCAGAACGATCAGGAGGCCCCCGTGACGCAGCCCTCACCGCCTGCGCTGCGAGCGCGTCATGGCCCCCATCAGCGAAACAGGGAGACAACAGCCGAAAGAGCAGTCGGAAGGACGCCTGTGTGCGCAGGGCTGCACAGCCCTGCGAGGAGGGAAAGAGCTGGCTTCAGTTGCCGCCAAGCTGGTTGTGGCGGCCTGCGGCAAGATGGCTGTGAAGACAGGCGAGCAGATCCTGGCCGCGAATCGGCTTCACGAGAAAAGCATTACCGCCGAGCGTTGTCCCGGCAAGACGGATTTCCGGGTCATCGTAGGCGGTGAGAAAAATGATGGGAGTAGACTGCGTGGCAGACAGCTTGCGCAGTGTCACGCATACCGCCAGCCCACTCATCCCCGGCATCATAATGTCGAGAACAATCGCGTCGATGTTCCCACGCTGGACGACCTCGAGGCACTGTTGTCCATCATAAGCAGACACGACGTCGAGTCCTTGCTTGGTTAAAAACCTGCGCAGCAATTCGACGATCGCCGGATCGTCATCGACAACCAGGACGGTGAATGGTGGCTGCTGCGAGAACACATCGGTGAGCGGCATACACAACCTCATAGAGCAAGAGATATGCCGCCATGGAAGAGCTGGGTGCAGTCGTGTTTTCTCGGCAAAATGGGCAAGCCGGAAGGGTTTTTTGGCCCGACAAATCCGGGCACTTTTACCCGATCGGGCTAATACCAGCGGAAAAAACAGACGTCTCTCTTGGTGCCACACCGAGAAAGGCGGTGGTGTGGCCACCACCGCCTCTACGTGAAGAGCTCCTCGGGCAGGACTCGAACCTGCAACCCGCCGGTTACGAATACCCTGAGATTTCTCTCAGGTTCGGACTATCTCATCACCCACCCGCCAGACCGCAGGGTGAGGGTGCTGGGCGCTCAGGAGGCATTATTGGTCAGGGTCCTCAGCCTCTAGTCTCTGCACGTTCCTGCTTACCTGTGCACCGTTCAGCAGGCTTCGCTCAGGGTTACCGTTCTCGGAGATCGCTCTCTTCGGGTAGGCTTCCCTGAATTCACCCAGTTTTTCAACCACAGTTTCCCGTGGAAGCTGCAACCACTTACAGCCGGCTGCTCTGCCTGTTGAGCTACCGAGGATCAGTAGCGCTTGTCTCAGTCCTCAGCGTAGAGAGGGGTTGTACCAGAGAGCTTTTCTGGTGTAAAGAGAGGGCCTTGCTCCTTCTCCAGCGCCACAACTACATTTCCCGCCGCCCCTCGATCGCGCGGCCGAGTGTGACGGCATCGACGTATTCGACATCGCCCCCCATCGGGATCCCATGGGCAATGCGGCTCACGCGAATCCCGAGCGGCTTGATGAGCTTGGCAAGGTACAAGGCGGTCGCTTCCCCTTCGACCGTCGGGTTGGTCGCAATAATGACTTCCTTCGTGCGACCACGCCGGAGCCGCTCGAGGAGAGGAGCGATTTTCAACTCATCGGGACCGATCCCGTCGAGCGGGGCGAGAACGCCGTGTAACACATGATATTGCCCCCGGTAGTCGTGGGTGCGCTCGACCGCCATCAGATCTGCTGGTTCCTCCACGACGCAAATCGCTTCTGGGCTGCGCTGCGGATCGCTGCAGATCGAGCACAGTTCACCTTCGGCGAGACCAAAACACTCCTGACACAACGTCGTGGCAGCTTTGACCGCCCAGATCGCTTCGGCCAGGCTTTCCACGTAGTCACGATCGGCGTTGAGAATATGCAACGCCAAGCGGGTTGCCGTTTTCTCTCCGATGCCCGGGAGTTTCCCTAATGCTTGGACAAGGCGTGCAAGAGCTGGCGTGAGGTGCATGGTGCGCGCCGAACTAAAAAGAAAGCCCTGGAATCTTCAAGCCGCCGGCCGCCTTGCCCATCACTTCAGCCATCATCTGCTGCGCCTTGCGAATACCCTCGTTGACGGCAGCCACCACCAGGTCTTGCAGCATGTCAATGTCGCCCCCTTCGAGAACGGCCGGGTCGATCCGTAAGGACACGACTTCGAGGCGGCCGTTGACCACCGCAGTCACCATGTTCCCGCCTGCCGAGGCCTCGACCGTCTTGCTTGCCGCTTCCTCTTGCGCACGTATCAGTTTCTCTTGTAACTGCTGGGCTTGCTTCATCAAGTTGCTCAGGTTTGCCATAGCGGCTCCTTTTC
>JANWXO010000117.1 GCA_025057295.1 Candidatus Binatia bacterium
GAACAGGGCAAAACCTTTCGTCTGCGCTTGCCTGCACGCCACGCGACAGTGTTCCGAGACCTGCTGCAGAGGGGGTTCCGCGTCGAGACCCTGCAGACGTATATGGTACGCGGACCGTGGAAGCCGCCCGAGGGGATCGACCTTTTGGCCCTGTTCCCGGAAGCCCTGTGAGGAGAAGTCCCTCATGCCAACCCTCAATGGAGTCGATCTGGGTTTGCTGCCGACAATGGGAGTGGGATCGTATGCGTCGCCGGCGTGGGTCTTCGCCATGCGCCGTGCCCTGCGGGCAGGCGAAGCAGGACCGGCGGATATGGAAGAAGCGATCCAAGACGCGATCAAGATCGCCGTGTGGGAGCAAGAGGAAGCCGGCCTCGACGTTATCACAGATGGTGAGATTCGCCGTCAGCGTTTTCTCTGGAACGTCGTCGAGCGGCTCTCGGGGCTGACCGTGATTCCGCCCCAGCGCAAGCTGGGGGTGGTGAGTTACGACAGCGCGCCGCGCTTCGAAACCGTGGAACGGGTGAGCGCCCCTGAAGGGTTGGGCTTGGTGCAGGAATATACGTATGTGCGCACCCTCACGAACAAACCGATCAAGGTCTGCTGTCCCGGTCCCCTGACGTTGGCTTTGCCGATTACCCCGAAGGGGGGCTACCCGAGTGGCGACTATCTGCCGTTGTTGTACGACTTGGCGGCGTTGGTCAACCGCGAGCTGCGTCAGTTGGTCGCTGCAGGCGCAACCTTTCTCCAGATCGACGAACCTTCGGCTGCAGGCCGCACGCCACACCTGCCGGTGACAGAGACGGTCACGCTGTTCAATGAAACGGTGGCCGGGGTGCAGGCGAAAATTGCGCTGCATATCTGTTTTGGCAATAACCAGGGGCGACCGGCCATGAAGCGAACTTACGCCCCTTTATTTCCCCACATCCTCGCCGCCAAGGCGGAGCTGTTTGCGCTCGAATTCGCCAACCGCGAGATGGCTGAGATCGGGCTGTGGGGTCAATATGGCGGCGACCGCGAATTGGCCGCTGGGGTCATCGATGTCAAGTCGATGTACGTGGAGACCCCTGAGGACGTCGCCGAACGGATTCGCACCGTGCTCGAGCACGTGCCCCCGCACAAGCTGTATCTCACCTGTGACTGCGGCTTTTCCGCTACCTCGCGTGGGCTGGCGCGCGCGAAACTGAATGCTTTGGTCGCTGGCGCCCGTCTGGTACGTCGGGAATTGAGCGGCGCAGGCGCATAGGAGGCCGGATCTGAACGCGCGCAGCGTCATCCACCTTTCGGGTGGCCGACGAGACGGACGAGACCTTCTAAAAAGTGTTCCAGCCACTCTTCGCTCTTGGGGCGGGAGACGAGTTCCAGCTTGGACTTATCAAGCCAGATGCCCTGGCACGAGAGGCATTCTTGGATCGTCTGGCCGTGGATGGAACGCTGGCTGAGTCGCTCTCCACATTGTGGACAGCGGGAACGGGCAAGCTCCCGGATGGTTCTTTCCTGCTCTGCTGCCTGAGCCTGTTTGAGCTTGGCGAGGAGTTCCTGATCCCGCCGAGCGAAATACTGATCTTCTTCGGCTCGCTCTTTGAGCCGGATTTTTTCGCCGAGGTGGTCTTTTTCGTCCATGACCGTTCCTCCTTTTTGGCTTATCGGCTCACCGCTGCTGTCGGGTCAAGTGCTTGCGCATCTCAGCAAAGCTGCGCTGGTGGTGATAGCGCAGCTCGTCGAGCGGGTAACGGTGCGCGCGACCGTACACGCACTGGGTACGCGCGTGGCAGAAGTCGACACAGTCCTCGCGCTGGTGGAGGCGATGCTGTATGCAGGCAGGAATATCCCAGCCGCTTGTGGCCCGCACCGCACCAGCGGGGCACGCAGTTATACACGCTCGCTCGCGACAGGTCGGGCAGGGATCGAACCCCGGCGCGGCTGGGGGAATGGTGATTTCGTGTGTGAGGAGCACCGCTGCTCGCAACGCTATCCATGGGCCGTAGATGGGGTGAATCACGACTCCCAGGATACTCGGACCGGCGAGCCCCGCTGCTTGAGCGAGGTGCATAAAGGACACTGGCTGGGTCCAGAAACGGAACGGGTACAGGTAGCGATAGGGGGTCTGCGCACCCTCGAGCAACGGGGTGAGGGTGTTCTCGATAACCTCAACCGTGTAGTCGTCGAGCGGGTGTTCGCGCTCCTGGAGATACTCCGGTCTCGCCGTGCAGTACGCCCGGAAGCCATGCCAGAACGCACCCCCACCGTTGCCGATCACGACCACCGTCCGTGCGCCGGGCAACAGCGTCCGGATGGCGTAGCGTGCCGGCACGAGGGCTTCATACGCCTCTACGCTGGTCGTGCCGATCAGGTTGAGACCGTAGGGAGCGAGCCGCGTTATCAGCTCATGTGCGAGGTTCATTGGTCCCTCCTCACCGGTACCCATAGGTGACCTTGACGAGGAAAAGCCCGTGCGGTGGAGCGGTCACTCCGGCGCGGGTACGGTCACGGGCGGCGAAAATGTGGGCGAAATCTGCGACGCTGAGGGCGCCCCGGCCGACGTCGACCAGGGTACCGACGATGTTCCGCACCATGTGGCGGAGAAACGAGCGGGCTTCGATCTGATACACCACGAACGAGTCTTCGCGGCAAACGGTGCTGTGTAGCACGGTGCGCCGGGGGTTGTGGGCGACCGTGTCCGCCCCTTGGAAGGACGAGAAGTCGTGCTCGCCAACGAGTAGAGCCGCTGCCTGCTCCATGGCGGAGAGGTCGAGCGGAAACGGCACGTGCCATGCATACCGCGCCCACAGCGCCGATGGCTGTGGGCGGTGCCAGATACGATAGCAGTATAGACGGCTCAGGGCATCGCGACGGGGGTGAAAGGAGTCCGGAACCTCTTCGACCTGCGTGACCACGATATCGGGAGGCAGCAAGGCGTTGAGGCTGCGGTGCAGGCGGGGAAGGTCGACTGATTTCGTTGTCTTGAACGAGGCCACTTGTCCTAGCGCATGGACGCCGGCATCGGTGCGGCCGGCGACGCGGAGACGGAGGGGTTCGTTGAATAGACGTGCCAAAACGGCTTCGATGGTTCCTTGCAACGTCACGGCGTTCCGTTGCAGTTGCCAGCCGTGGTAGTTGGTCCCGTCGTATTCGAGCGTCAGTTTGAGGTGCAACGCTGGCTCCTTTCTCGTCTGCAGAAAACAGGAGCGATCACTCGGTCTGACTGCGAGCTGACGAAGCATTATCATAGCCGAGCAGCCCGCTTTCACAAGCAAGCCTGGTCCAGCCTTGACAGGGAGCTCCTTGGCGGTCATAACCAGACACACGCTTCCATGCGCTATTCGCTGATCATCCCGGTCTTTAACCGCCCTCAGGAGGTGCAGGAGCTACTCGCCACGATCGCTGCCCAAACGTACCGCGATTTTGAAGTAATCGTTGTGGAAGATGGCTCGAGCCTGCCGGCAGAAGAGGTCGTGAAGCAGTTCGCTTCTACTCTTGCATTGCAGTACTACTGCAAAGCGCATTCTGGTCCAGGACCCGCACGCAACTACGGCTGTCAGCAGGCACACGGAGAGTATTTCATCTTTCTCGATTCAGATTGCTTGTTGCCGCCTCATTACTTGGAGACCGTGCATCGGGCGCTGTGCACCACTGCTTTTGACGCCTTCGGTGGCCCTGACGCGGCGCATCCCTCCTTTACCCCGCTGCAGAAGGCGATCAGTTACGCCCTGACCTCTTTTTTCACCACGGGCGGGATTCGCGGCGGCAGGAACCATCTCGGCAGGTTCCAGCCGCGCAGCTTCAACATGGGCATGTCGCGGCATGCGTATGAGCGAACCGGCGGCTTCACGGCAATGCGCTTCGGTGAAGATATTGAACTGAGCCTGCGGATGATGAAGTGCGGTCTGCGCGTTGGCCTCATCCCAGACGCGTTTGTCTACCACAAGCGACGGGCGACGCTGTGGCAGTTCTTTAAGCAGGTGCATAATGCCGGCGTGGCACGGATCAATCTGTACAAACGGCACCCCGAAGCCTTGCAGCTCGTGCACTGGTTGCCGGCAGTCTTCACCCTGTCCTGTGTGGGGGCGTTCCCCATAGGCGCCCTCACTCCCCGTGTGGGGATACTGCTCGCGACAGCGATCCTGACCTACTTGGCTCTGATCGGTGCAGATGCAACGCGCCAATACCGCAGCCTGACCGTTGGGCTGCTGAGTGCCATTGCGACCTGCGTACAGTTCATCGGCTACGGCTCTGGCTTTCTGCGTGCGGTGTGGAAGCGGCTCATTCTGGGCCAGGGAGAATTTTTTGCTTTCCAGCGGACCTTCTATGCGTGATCGGGGTCTGGCTCAACCGGAGGGGAGGCTGATACCGGCGTGCAGCCGGTAGTCGGACCGTCCTCGATCGCGAGGCCGTTTCCTCTGGCGCCGCGGATTTCTTCGCGGATGCCGCATTCCTCGCGCCGTCCGCTCACGAAGATCAACAATTCTGCCAACAGACCGAAGAACACAAATTGCAACCCGGAGAGGAAAAACAGAATGCCGATGAGGAAGAGAGGACGGTTTTGGATCCATTCTCCCTGGAGCCATCCCAGACCGAGATAGAGCATGATCAGTGCGCCGAGTCCCGTGCACCCGAGACCGAGCAGGCCGAAGAAGTGAAGGGGTTTGTGGGTGTAGCGGCCTAACATCAGTAAGGTGATGAGGTCGAAGAGCCCGCTCAACGGCCGTGTCCAGCCATAGCGAGAACGACCGTAGCGGCGTGGGCGATGACGCACAGGGATCTCGCCGATGCTGAAGCCGCGCTGGCGGGCGATGACCGGAATAAAACGGTGCATCTCTCCGTACAGCTTTAGCTCCTGCACCACGACGCGGCGGTAGCCCTTGAGGCCGCAGTTGATGTCACGGAGTGGCAGACCTGTCAGCAGACGGGTGACGAAATTAAACACGCGCGAGCTGAAAACACGCCCCCACGAATCTTGCCGATGTTGTTTCCACCCGCACACGACGTCGAAGCGCTGCAGATGTTCCAGGATACGAGGGATTTCGTCGGCCGGATCCTGGAGATCCCCATCCATCGTGATGAGATAGTCCCCGCTCGCACGGGCAAATCCTTCGGATAAGGCAGCGGCTTTGCCGTAATTGCGACGGAAGCGGACCACGTGCAGGTGTGGATACTGAGCTGCCAGTTCCTGCAGGACAGTGGCCGTGTCATCGTCACTGCCGTCGTCGACGACTAAAATCTCGTACCGCGGCGTCAGCTCGCTCAGCACTCGTTCCACCTCGGCGATCAGTTCGGGCAACGCCGGGGCTTCGTTCAGCACCGGAATGATCACGGAAATGCTCTCTCCTGCCATACGCAACGGTCCTCCAACCCGTCTCCACAGCCGTTTCCCGCTTATTCCGGAGCGAACCGACTATCTCCGCCGGCGAGACGGTGCTCCAGCGGGGGCAGCGCTGCGCGCAGACCAGCCAGAAATCCTGCCGTCCATACGATATAGCCTGGAAGCACAATTGGCAAAAGGAGGAGATAGCAGATGAACGCGGATCGGTGCCGAACGAACAAGCGGGCAGCGGTCCGTCCGAGACGCACGAGCGGCAGTACGTAGGCGAGCCGCGGGTAGCGCGTGAGGATGTGCCCTGGAAGCGGGACGATACGGCGACCGATCGCCGAGCCAAAGCCTAGCACGCGCTGGTGCTGCAGGTACGCGGAGAGCGCAGTGCGATTGCAGTGAGTCACCACGATGTTCGGGTCGTACAGGAACCGATACCCGCGCTGGGCGAGCAGGAAATTGTACACCAGATCCTCTGCCCCGGGCGGAACAGCGACGAACGGCCCGACAGTGCGAAAGACCTCGCGACGGAAGCAGATGTTGCAGTGGGGAATCATGGACACGACGCGCGCTTCACCGCCAGGTAAGTATTCGTTGAACTCGCTCAGGTACATTGCGGTGCCAATGACGCTATCCGGGGTGCCGTTGCCGATCGCGCCGCCGACAGCGGCGTAGTCGCCTTGCCGGTGCCAGGCGAGGAGGCGAGTGAGCCAATCGGGTGGGACGATACAATCCTGGTCGGTGATGGCGACGAACGGCGCGCGGGTGTGGGCGACGCCAATATTGCGCGCGAGCGCCTGGTGGGTTTGCTGAGGCAGTGCAATCACCGTGACCCCGGGAAAATCTCGTTGCAGCCGCTCCGCTGTCCCGTCGCCAGAGCTGTCCACCACGACGATCTCGGGTCGGTCGATCCCCTGCTGGGCCAGAAGGGCGGCGAGGCAGCGATCGATCAGCGGTCCCGGACGAAAGGAGGCGACGACGACCGCACACTCGGGGTGAGGGGGAGAAAGGTCAGGGGGGCTCGTATTCATGGGTGATCTTGCACGCCCTCTCGCGCAAGCCGCGGATCGAGTCCTGCGAGTTCGCGCACGACAGTCACCAACGCCCCCCAATCGAGGTCTCCACGCCCACGCGCCAGGGCAGCCAGGAGATGACGATGGGCCAGGTCTGCGAGAGGAAGAGGAGCGGCGACTTCGTCGGCCAGTTTGCGCATCAGACCTACGTCTTTTAGGCCTAATCGCAGACCAAAGCCCGGAGGGGAAAATTCGCTCTGCGCAATGCGGGTGCCGTATCCTTGGAAGAGCGGGACCGGCAGGAGCGCGTTGAGCAGCTGCAGAACAGTATCGGATGTAAGGCCGGCCTTCTCTGCCAGCGTCAACGCTTCGCTGAGGGTTTCGATGGCCGAGATGACAAAAAAGTTCCCCACCAGCTTCAGCGTGTGAGCCAGATGCGCTTCTGGGCCGACAACGATCACGCCTTGACCCATGGCAGCGAAGAGTGGTCGGCACCGTTCAATGGCCTCGGCCGGGCCGGCGGGACAGATCCACAACTTTGCCGCCGCTGCGGCTTCTGGGCGGCCGAACACAGGGGCGGCGAGGAAGTATTTGCCGGATTCACGGTACAGCTGGGCCAGGTGTTGAGAGGTCGCGGGATACACAGTGCTCATGTCCACGTGCACCGCACCTGGTGGGAGTCCGATGTGAATTCCGTGTTCGCCGAGCGTCGTAGCCTGCAGAGCAGCGTCATCGGCCAGCATGGTGATGACGATCTCACACCGCTCGGCGACAGCATGCGGTGAGGGGGCCCACCTGGCACCCTGCGCGAGGAGGCTCTGTGCGCGTGCCGCAGTGCGGTTATAGACGCACAGAGGATAGCCTGCCCTGAGTAGATTGTGTGCCATAGGGAGCCCCATGTTGCCCAACCCGATAAAGCCCACCTGTATCGTCATGCCTCCTCCCTTGCTGCTTCTTAACGATTGCTCATGGCCCGCATTCTACGGGATCGTCATCAGCAACCTGCTCAACTGCACACGCTCCTCCGCGGTTACAGTGCGACAGTCTCTTTGTGGCCCGGCTCTCGAAAGCACGAATGACAGAATCGGGCAGCGGTGCATTGAAGTCGTCCGGGATCTGGACCCTGCCGTCGAGTAGTCCCAGGCGCCGATGGCCGCGAACTTTGGTCAGTGGAACAGGCCTCGCGGCCGGCTTACCAGCGCGCGATGATGATCTCCTCGCCGGCCTCGGCGCGCTCGACCGACTTCGACACCGCGGTCTTTGCCTCGTGGATGCTTAGCTGTGTCATCACCAACCCCGTATTGGATGTTAGTTAGTAGCTCATCCCCTGCAACGGTCAAGAAGGGGATTCCGAAGCGCACGCGGACTTTCCTTGTTCCCCTCTAGCCTCAGGGATCTTTCCCGGCCGATATCCGGAGCGAACGGAGCTAACCCAGGCTAGATCGATAGACAGAGATTTCCACTGCCCTCACCCGAGTCTTTTCCTGCGGATACAAGGGCAAATTGCATGCCGGGCAGGTCCCTCTGCTACGCCTTCTCATTCTTCGCTGTTGTATGATCGGTGCTGAGCATCCGGGACGGAGAGGACGGGTCATCGCTCTTGACTGCCAAAAGCTCCTGCATGTTTCTTTTCGTGTGGCTCGGGATATCATTAGCGGAGATGACCTGGTGCAGGAGTGGGCTCCTCGTCTCTTCCCCCACACGAGAGAGCTCGCGGTGGATCGGCAGGCTCCAGAAACCCTTGTTGCGCGAGCATTGTTCCTGCTGAGCCCTGCGGTGACTGCGGGATGCTGGGCCAGCACCTGCTGAAGGTCGCGGTCCTCCTCAATGGTGAGGACCACATGAGTGGGATGCCTTTGGGCATCTTTGAGAATAGAGGATGGCATCGCTTCTCTCCTTCGTACTGCCAGCTGGGCAGCCGAAGGCCTCCTGCTGGCAAGAGAGGGACCAGATCGCGGCGTTGCTCACGCTCTTCTGATGATCAGGGTATCCTCAGGAGGGTCCTGGGCGATAGCGATGAGGCTACCGACACAGTCCTGCGTTGGGGTATTGAGCCTGACTCTCCAGCAGACTCCCCAGGTTGTCTGCTTTCTCCCTTTGCGCTACACCCTGCTGGAACAGGCCGGCACTGAACCAGACAAAGTTGCCTCAAGGAGGGCCCAAGATGCGTTACGGCCTACACGTCGGCGGTGGTGCGGCGCTGCGTAGCAAGGCAGCCGTACAAGATATTGGTCAGCTCGCCGAGGAGCTGGGTTATGACGCGATCCTCACCGGGGATCACATCGTGATCCCCAAGGAGATCGCTTCCGCATATCCCTATCGCAAGCAGGCTGAGGCTCTCGGGTACAATCCGTACGCCGTCTTCACCAGTATCGATTGGCTCGACGCTTTTACCGTGCTGGCGCTCCTCATCCCTGTCACTACCAAGGTCCGCTTGGGGACGAGCGTGACGATTATTCCTTACCGCCATCCGCTGGAAATGGCGCGTGTGGTTGCCACCCTCGATGTGGTGTCCGGGGGACGCATCATCTTCGGGGTCGGCATCGGGTGGATGGCCGAGGAGTTTCGCTTGCTCGGGATTCCCTTCGCGGAGCGGGCCGCGCGTACGCGGGAATATATTGCCGTGATGCAGGCGGTGTGGACCCAAAAGGCTCCGCGCTTTTCCGGCAAATTCGTCCAGATCGAGCAAGACTTGCACTTCGCTCCGAAGCCGTTGCAACACCCCCATCCGCCGATCTGGGTAGGAGGCGAGTCCCTCCCGGCACTCAAACGAGTGGTAGAGTTCGGCCAGGGCTGGCACATCGGGCCCGTAGCGCTTGAAGACGTGAGACCGAAGTTCACCCTGTTACGGCAATTGATGGAAGCGGCCCGGCGGGATTTCTCCGCGTTGGAGATCACTGCAATGGTCGAGAACCGGGTGCTGACGCCGGCCGACATTCGTACCTATCGGGACCTCGGGGTGCATGGACTGTACGCCGTCGCACCCGGGCCGGATCCGAAAACTGTCCTGACAGTGATGCGCGAGTTTGCTGCGAAAGTGCGGGACGTCACTGGGTGAGACAACCGGGCCGCCGCCTTTCGTGGTGCAGATACAGCAGCCAGGATCCAC
>JANWXO010000118.1 GCA_025057295.1 Candidatus Binatia bacterium
AGCAGCCAGGACGGTTTTGAGGTTTTCGTACACCTGGCGCGTCTGGGCTTTCATATCTCCTGCGCCGACGAGGTTGCCGTTCGCATCGTACGCGACCTGTCCGGACACGTAGATTGTATTGCCCACTTGTTTCGCCTGCGCCAAGGGCAGGCGGTCATCCCACGTCCATCCCGGATCGATCGTTTTGCTCTCGCTGACCGCTTGACGCAGCTTCGCAGCGGCTCGCGTTTGGGCACTCTTTTTTGCCGGCGCCTTCACGGCGCGGGTGGCTTTCTTTGGGGGTGAAGCGGCAGCTTTACGGGTGCGCGCGGCGGTTCGTGTCGCCATGGTCGGTGCTCCTTTCATTTTCCATGATCTGTGGTTGGGCTCGATTTGTCAACTGAAGAGCCCTTTTTGGCTTGACAGTCTGAGAGCTCTATCTGATTATACTGTGTGAAAAGACCCAAGGAGGTTCTGCCAGATGACATACGGGAGGCGGGGGGAGAGGTGGAGGCGACGGTATCGGATTGGTTTCTGCCTGTGGGCGAGTGTGTTCCTGTCTGTCCTTGTCAGCCCCCCAGTGGGAGATGCCCGTCGCGCTCTGCACGAGGGGGGAGGGGGAGAAGTTATCCAGACGCAAGCAAGCAAAACAGAAAAACCTGCCCCCTACCAGGCGGCTCTTCTCATGGAAGCGGAAACTGGCAAGGTCCTGTTTGAGAAGGATGCCCATGTCCCCTGGCCGCCTGCCTCTATGGTCAAAATGATGACCACTATGGTCGTGTTAGATCGGGTGCGTGCGGGGGCGCTGACGTTGGATGAGACCGTCACCGCATCGCGGTGGGCAGCGCAGATGGGGGGATCGCAGATCTATCTGAAAGAGGGGGAGAGATTTACAGTTGAAGAGCTCCTCAAGGCGGTGATGATCCATTCGGCGAATGACGCTGCGGTAGCGTTAGCCGAACACGTCGCTGGCAGTACCGATGCTTTCGTCGACCTCATGAACGAGAAGGCTGAACAACTGGGCCTCCGAGAGACTCGTTTCCACAGTGTGCATGGATTGCCTGCGGACCCTGGACAAGAAGAGGATCTGATGAGTGCCTATGATCTGGCCCTGCTCGGCCGGGCACTGATGAAGTATCCGGAAGCAGCGAAGTGGGCCGCGGTCGCCCAGGAACCGTTTCGCGACGGGCAATTCACCCTGACGAATCCGAATCACCTGCTGCGTCAGTTCCCTGGCGCGGATGGCGTTAAGACTGGATACCATAAAAAGGCTGGATTTTGCGTGACCGGCAGTGCCAAACGTGGGGACCTCCAGCTCATCGTTGTCGTGCTCGGCTCAGCGCGCAAGCACGAGTGTTTCCGCAGCGCTGCCCAGCTCCTCAACCAGGGCTTTGCTAACTACCGGATGCTGGTTCCCGTCAAAGCTGGAGTGGCCCTCGGGCGTGAGGCACCCGTGCGGGGAGGAGTCGTTGACCACGTGCCTCTTGTGGCCGCGCAAGACGTGCGCGTCCTCGTCAAAAAAGGCGAAGAGAAGAAGGTGCAAGTGGAGATCCATGTCCCTGACCGCGTGTCTGCACCTATCACAACCGGGCAGGTGCTGGGGGAAATCGTCGTCAAGCTCGACGGGGCTGAGGTCGGCAAGACCCCGGCAACTGCTGCGCAGGATGTCGCCCAAGCGAGTCTGTGGAAGCGCTGGTGGCCGTTTTGAATCCTGTGAACTCTATCTGTCCAACTCTGCAGTTCTGAGGAATAGCTGACCGCATGGGTGTGACAGTGCCGGTGACCGATATCGGAGAGACTAATCAGCTGATCTGGAGTATGGGGGTCAAATTCCGGTTGGAAATGACCCGACAGGTCGGTCTCACCCCCACTCGCTTACCGGTAAACCAATCCTTCTGCCTGGCTGCGACCCACGTGTTTTTTGCCGCACCGGATGTCGTGCGTCGGCTCCTCAAGCGTGCGACCCCGGAGGAGATCGCTCGCAATGGTCGGCGGCTGGGCAACGGCATCCCTCCGCTTGCCGTGTGGCTGTTCGGCTACCTCTTTCTTGTCGGTCGCGAAATCCTCATCGATCTGCAGGAGTTGACGCCGGCGGCAGGCGCAGAGCAGGTTATCTCGGTACTCGATTTTTGGCGCCGCTTGGCACTGGGCTCTCGGGGCGATGGCCATCTCGATAGTAGTGACGCAGGGGCGACAAACCTGATGTTACCCCCGTCTGTCGTAGAACAGCTGTACAAGGCCCTGATCCCGGCCGACAAAGGGATCCGCCGACAGGTGTGTCACTTTCTCACTGCCCTCGAGGAATACGCTTTTCTCTTGAACGCAGAAGGGCGTTTGGGCGTTGCGGACTCAGGGCCCTATCCCCTCAACGTCCGGCGCGTCTTGCTCGTGCGCGAATTTTTTGATCTGCGGGCAGTGCACTATCCTTGGCACGAGATTGGAGCGGCGTTCCCCTACCAGTCTTGTGTGTTCGCATTTACCCTGGATCCGGCGGATTTCCATAGCCTGGCTGTGACCGATCGCGCGGCAGTGTGGACGGAGCCTGCCGAGTATGTGCAGGCGATGCGGGAAATTGCTTTTGTCGCTAGTAACGGGGGAGCCT
Source organism: Candidatus Binatia bacterium (assembly GCA_025057295.1). Lineage (GTDB taxonomy): Bacteria > Desulfobacterota > Binatia > Bin18 > Bin18 > JANWXO01. Next base: position 2,582 of record JANWXO010000118.1, read on the forward strand.
CCTCCGTGTTGCCGTTTGCGACGATGGACAGGCTGACACATACCGCCAAGAAAATGCGACCGAAGCTCCTCGAGTGGTTCGCCCGGTATTCTCGCGCGGAACAAATTGTCCATGGCGCTCTTCCCTGGGCCCTCCGCCCCTTTGTCTGTATTGCCCAGGCGGGAGAATATCCCCTCGCACTCGATCCCCGAGCCCTTCGTCTGCTTCCTGCGTATGAAGACGACGATGCCACCGCTGTGCGCTGGGCGACCCATCGCTGCTTGGCGCCGGGAAGACAGAGCGCCTTCGTCCCTTTGGCGTAGCATCTGCCTAATGTCCGTGGGCATAGTCAGAAGGAAGCAAGGAACGGGCTGGCTGGAGGACAGTCGTCAGGAGAGCGACCACTGCGCCCAAGAGCAGCATGCCGCTGCAGGTGAGGAAGGCGAGGGAATAACTGCCGGTACTGTCGTACAGAGCTCCGACGAGGATCGGCCCGACAGCACCACCGAAGCTGGCTGCGATGGTGCCAAGAACCCCGGCGATGGCGCCAAAAGCGCGCAGCCCGAAGTGATGCGCCACGGTGAGAGGCCACAGGACTATCAAGCCACCGTAGCCGAGCCCAAAGAGCAGGACAAAAGAGACGATGGTCCAAAAACGGAGGGGGTCGAGGTACAGCAGGATAGCGATACCCGTTGCTTGCATGACGAGACAAAGGACGAGCATGCGGTGCACGTAACGTGGATTCTCGCTTACCCAACCGATGAAAAAGCGTCCTCCCATGCTCATCCCTAAGGTGACCCCAGCGATCGTCGAAGCGGATTCCAACGACAGCCCTGCGTCCTGGAGAAAAGCCACTTGATGCGCTGTCACTCCTAGCCCTGCCATCAACCCCAAGCAAAATGTCACTCCCAATAACCAGAACGTTGGGGCGCACAAAGCGTCTTTGAGATTCGATCCGCTCGCTGCTGCGGCCGTTGTCGCAGTGCTCGTTGCCTCCTGCGCCGTCCGTTCTTGTCCCAAGGGAAGCAGGCCTTTTTCTTGCGGGGTATCGGTGAGGAAACACCACACTAGCGGCAGCATCCCTCCGAGGGCCAGCGCGGCTAACCCTCGGTAGGCGACACGCCAATTGAATTCCTCGATGAGGAAACCGGCGAAGGGGACTAACACCAATCCTCCTGCCCCTGCACCAATGAGAGCTATACCCATAGCGCGGCCGCGCTTGGCCACGAACCATTGAGAGATCACTTTCCCTACCGTGGTCGGCCCGATTCCACCAAGTCCGATGCCTAACAGAAAGTACAAGACATAGAAGGCGAACAGGCTGTCGACCGTACTCAACAACAGGAGGGCTACCCCGTCGATGAGTGCGCTCAGGAGGAAGACTGGGCGCACGCCTTTGCGATCGGCGAGCCAGCCCCACACGGGCAGGGTAAGTCCAGCCGCGAGCAAGTAGAGAGAAAATGCCCCAGCAGTCTGTGCCCGTGTCCAGCCGAATTCTTGTGAGAGGGGTTTGAGAAACGCAGAGAAGATGTAGGTGAATCCACCATCGATAATCGAGATGAAAAACAGAATGCCGACGATAAACCAACCGTAGAAGAAGCGCTCCCCGGGCAAGGGGTGGTTCCGATCCGCGCCTGAGATGTCCATATGGGCTTGGCTCCCCTCCTGGCCAACAGCGGACGGCAATCGACGCTAGCACAGCTCTGGCTCGAGCAGAAGAGCGTGCCGGCCAACTCCGCCCTAGCTCTGGGACAACTGGGAGCTGGCCGGTGTGTCTGGTGAGCGAGGGGGCAGCTCGCTGGGGAGGGGTAGAGGAGGCTCGCTCTTGCAGACCACTCTCGGGGCGACTAGAGTGGAACTAACGATCACTGGTCAGTCGCGAGAAGTGCGAGAGGAGGTTCCTTATGACTGTGACGGACCAAGGATATGCCCGGCCGGAGATGCTGGTCGATACCGAGTGGCTGGCCACGCACCTGCACGATTCCAACCTGCGTATTGTAGACTGCGATAATCGCGATGCCTACCGCCGTGCCCATCTGCCTGAGGCAGTGACGTTTCGCGGGCACCATTATTTGAAAGAGGACGAGGGGGCGCTCCATATTATGGGGCCGGAGAAATTTGCTGCGACGATGGGAGCCCTGGGCATCGGGGATGAGACCTTGGTCATTGCGTATGACGGGTTTAGTGGGTTATATGCCACACGCCTGTGGTGGGCGCTGAATTACTATGGGCATACGCAAGTCAAGGTGCTGAATGGGGGTTGGGATAAGTGGCTGGCAGAAGGGCGGCCGATCACCAATGTGGTGCCACGGCCACCGCAGGCGCACTTTACACCACAGGTGCGCGAAGAGTGGATTGCCCGCTGGGACTACGTCTTAGATTCGATCGGTCGCGCTGATCGTGTGTTGCTCGACGTCCGGTCCGACGAAGAATGGACCGGAGCGAACGCTCGCGGCACCAAGCGGGGCGGGCGGATTCCCGGGGCGGTGCACCTCGAATGGTTAAACTATGTGGATGCCAGAACCAAAGAGTTCAAACCCGCGGCCGAACTCCGGGCCATGTTCGCCCAGCATGGAGTGACGCCCGATCGCGAGGTCATTACCTATTGACAAGGGGGGATCCGTGCGGCGCACGGACTCTTTACCTTGCGGCTGTTGGGGTATGATCGAGTACGGAACTATGATGCCTCCTGGGCAGAGTGGGGGAACCGGGAGGATTTACCGTTAGAGAAGTAAGCCGTGAGAATGTTCATGAGGCAGGACCTTCGACAGCGCTTGGCCATTGTGGTCTGTGGGATGTTGGTTCTGTATGGGGGCTCGCTCCTGGCCCAGGAGGGAGAACAGGGAACCTTGGTCATCCAGGCCCTCGGGGAGGCAGGGAAACGCAGCGATGCCAAGGTGTATGTCTACGCTGCCAATACCCAGACTCCAATTGCGACCACGACAGTCGGCACGCCGGTGGCCTTGCCTCCTGGTGTCTACCGCCTGGAACTGGACGTGGTGGGCGGCAAGATCGTGCGCGAGAACACCTTGGTCAAAGCCGGTCGCACCAGTACGGTGATGGTGAATGAGGTTGCTGGCTTACAGGTCAACGTGCTGGATAGAAAAGGGCAAGACTTAGGGCTCGGGGTGGAGATTTACGATAGTGTGTCGGGTGAGAAATTGGGAGACTTTCTGAGCGGAGACCTCATCCTCGTCTATCCTGGGGTGGTCGACGTCAAGGTGGCGACCCCTCCGCAGGGGCAGTGGTGGCGCAAGGTCGAGCTGCAGAGTGGGGGACGTGCTGAACTGAGCTTGAGAGAGCGGGTCAAAGGGGAGCTCCGTGTCCTGCCGTTGCTCAACGGGCGTGATGCGAGCGCCGTGACGCAAGTGATCATTTACGAAGCCGGAACCCAAAAAGAGGTCTCCCGCAGCGAGCCTAGTCCCGAGCATCGCTTTGCCCTCGACGCTGGGGAGTACGACGTCTTTGTTGCCAACCCTACCGGGAAGGGCAAACCTTTCGTGTTGGAACGGGCGGAGGTCAAGGGCGAAGAAACGGTGGAGAAGACCATCCCGCTGGATGAGGGCCAACGTGCTCTGCCCTCGCCCACACAGGCTTTATAGCGAGCTGGTCGCGGTTCCTGTACCGGCACGGCAGGTCCCACAGGTGAGAGCTTAGTAGAAAAAAGGGACCAGGCGCCAGGTCCGTGCGCAGTAGTGTTCATAGGCCTGGCCGAATCTTTCGGTCAGGAGTCGTTCTTCATCGGCGATGCGCCAGAGGGTACCGATAGTGTAGAGAGGGAGGAACACTACTACGAGTTGGCTGCGGAAGACCAGAAAAAATCCCGCTACCGCGAGGAGAGAACCGGCATAGATGGGGTGTCGGACCCAACGGTAGCATCCAGTGGTGAGCAGGCGGTGCTCTGGGTGCACGACAACAAAGCCACTGAAGAGGGCTCCCAGCTGGGCCATGCCGGCCACGCGTATTCCCGTCCCAAGCGTCAAACTGACGAGCCCCAGGTAACGGAGAAGATCGCTCTCAGGCCAGACAAAGAGGCCCCGCCGATCGGCATAGGGTAAGAACCAGCAGCAGATGCCAACGAGACCGAGCGCGGCATATGTCCCCCAGCGTTGCCGGGAGATTTCTTTGGTGCCGCGCGCAAAGAAGTCGAACGGCACGGCGAAAAGGACCAGCACCCCTATCCCCAGCACAACTACTACGCCGGCGCGTGCTGGGTGGTGCAAAAAGCCGGAGCGCTCGCCCCAGCCCCCCATCATGAGGGCGAGAGAGGTGACGAAAAAGAGCGCGAGCTGAAAATTTTTCACCAGAGCAGGGCGAAGATTGCCTTGCCTGCCGGTCATGACATGAGACGTCGTCGCTTGCTGTCGCAGCAGGCGTACCATTCCTCGCACAGGATCTCTGCCGGAACGATAAGTCGAATGTGTCCGTCGCCGCGGGGACCCTGTCCTTCCGGGGTAGTTATACGCCCTGTGGCATAGCGGCTTACCGACTCAACAGAGGAATGGCGGCAGCGAGTGCTAATACCCCAACACCGAGAATGATCAGCAGTCCCCACAAGGCCGGGGGGTTGCGCAGCTCCAAGGGGGTACCACAGTGAACACAGTGGGAGAGAAACGACCCGCCGGTGACGTAGACACGGTTCCATTTGTGACACTGCGGGCAGCGAGGTTTCGGACGGCGACGGAAGAGCAGAGATACCTGTGACACAGAATCACCTGTCTATGGAGGTTAGAACGTACAGTAGCATGGGGATCCACCACAGTCGAGGTAAGGGTCCCGCGTGGCCGCCAGACTTTCAGCGCTCTTTCTTGCCCCGGAGCCAGAAATGGTAGGCGAGGTTGAAGCCCATGGTCGTGGTAAACGCTCGGACATTGCGGATGACCCGTACTGCTTGCCATACGGTTCGTTCGTGTGGTTCTTGTACCCGCGCAAGGAGGGGAAGCGAGAGCAAACGCAGCGTGGAAGACAAGAAAAACACAACAAAGAACGGCTCCCACTGGAGGTGCAGGCTGTGCAAAAGCCCCGGCAAGAGTTTGAGGGCAAACCCTCCTAGGATGGGTGCGACGATGACCATGATGGCGGTCACGGCGTTGTACGTCGAGAAGTAGATCGAGCGATTCGCCACCGGTGCGATTTTCAACACGAGGTTGCCGGTGCAAAGGCGAATACCTGCCCAGAAAAGACCGCCTTCGAGGTGCAGCAAGCCCAGGAGGAGACCACTCTCGCGGGTGGTAAAGATCCACCCATAAGGGATGAGGGCAGCGAAGAAGCTGGTGAGGAAGAGGATCGGTTTGTTGGTCTCACGATCGGCCAGATGTCCCCAGAGCCGTGCACTGGCCAGGTCTGCGACGCTCGACACCACAGCGTAAAAGGTTACAGCAGTGTAACTGAGGTTGAGCGTTTTGAACATGTAAACGGCGAAGAAGGGTGCGACGAGATAGACGGCAAAGTTCCAGGCGATAGTGAAAAGGAGAAAACGGCGGAAATTGATATCTTGGAACGGTAACAGCAGACGTTGGAGGAAGGGATGGGCATCGTCCCCTTCTTGCAGAGGAGGTTCGTAAATGCGCGCTTGAATGAGGAGGCTGATCACGCCGCAGCACACTCCTATGAGGAAGAGCAGCCGCAAGGCATCCATTTCTCCTTGCGGATGGCGTCCCCTCCACTCATCGAGGAAGTAGCCGCCGGCCAGGGAGGCGAGGAGAGCAGCGGTTCCCAAGGCAGCATTACGAAACCCGAAGTAGCGTCCGCGCTCCTCTTCGCGCACAAGGTCGGCCATCCACGACATCCAGGCCAGGTTGTTGATGGCCGTTCCGACCTGAGAGAGGCCGATAATCCAGAGGCTGAGAAGGAGCAGTTGCGTGCGCGAGGTGAGGAAGAAGGGGGCAAGGATGAGGACAAGCCAGATGAGACGAGCAAAGGTGCCGCCGAGCAAGGCTAGCGGACGGCGTCGCCCGATCAACTCGATAAAATAGGTCGAGAACGGCTGGACCAGGTTGGCAAGGAGAGGGAATGCCGCCAGCAACCCGATCTGGACTTCGCTCGCCTTGAGGGCGAGGGCATAGCCGACTAAGAAGACCCCACCGGTGAGGTTGGCGTACAGGTTGGCGAAAATACCGTCCCAGATCGAGAGCCTCAGCGCCCGCCGGACAATCGGCGACTGAGCGGTAGAAGAATCGTTCACGGGTTAACGACTCTTTCGTGAATCGACCGGAGGGAGGGTCGCGACGCGTGCAGCCAAAAGGCGCAGAATCTGCGCATGCAAGAGACCATTGCTGGCTACCAACCCTCGCAGCAGGGTCTGTGGTTGGTTGAACACCACCGGCTGTCCGGTCAGAGAGGTGACCATGCCGCCCGCTTCCTCCACGATGATCGTGCCTGCACAGATGTCCCATTCATTCTTGGGCACGAGTGTGAACGACGCATCTGCTTCGCCGCTCGCAAGCAACGAGAGCTTATAGGCGATACTGCCTGTAGGACGGATACGGAAGAGCGACGCGAAATCGCGCCACTCTCCTCGTTTCGTCTCCGACCGGCTTGCCAGGACAGTCGCCTCCGCTAGTCGCTCGGTTCGCGAGACGTGCAGACGGCGGCGGCCACACCACGCCCCTTGCCCGCGCACCGCCCAGAACAGTTGGTTTTGGATCGGGTTATACGCGACCCCGAGGAGCGGGACGCCGGCTTCGATGAGCGCGATGGAGAC
>JANWXO010000119.1 GCA_025057295.1 Candidatus Binatia bacterium
GTCAATCGTCTCCTTCCACCAGGTATCCCTGGGCAAGGGTGCGATATTGGGCTATCTGGGCGTTCACCCACGCCTGATCGCGCCCCAGTTCTGCGGCCAAGAGCTGGGCGACTCGGGGGGCGGCCTCGAGCGAGGCCCGCGCGTCCAACAAGAGGCTCCGTGTCCGTCGTGCGAGGACATCCTCGACCGTGCGTGCCATTTCGTGGCGGGCCGCCCAGAGGACTTGACCGCAGACATAGGGCAGGCGGGGGTGCAGCGGCTCCTGGCGACGCCGGTCCTCGCGCAGAAAATCTTGGACGGTGGTCGCATCAGCCCCATAGACGCTCAGTACCCCGACGGCGAGGGGCTGCCCTGCACCGCTGATGCAGCCGTGCAGGGGAAGACGAGCGGTGCGACAGGGCCGCCGCGGCAGGCCACCGACTGTGAGAGCACTGTCGACCGTCTCTTGGGCCATCTGACGATAGGTGGTCCACTTCCCGCCCGTGACAGTGACCAAACCCGAATCCGAAATGGTAACGACATGTTCGCGCGACAGCAGTTTGCTCTGCACCCCTGCACTGCCGGCGTGCACCAAGGGGCGCTGGCCGGCGAAGACGCTGAGGATGTCAGGAGGAGAGGGATCGCGGGCGAGATAGCGCGCCGCGTTGCGCAGGATGAAGGCGATCTCCTCACGGGAGGGACGTGGTTCGAGTTCCGGCTGGGTGACCGGAGTATCTGTCGTGCCGACGAGGACGCGGTCGTACCAGGGGATGACAAAGAGGACGCGACCGTCGTCGGTCTGCGGCACCATAATAGCAGTCTCACTCGGCTGAAACCGACGGTCCAAGACGATATGGACGCCTTGACTGGGGGCAAGCAGAGGGTCGGCGGCAGCGTCATCCAAACGACGCACCTCGTCGGCGAAAATGCCTGTCGCGTTGATCACCACACGGGCGCGCAGGTCATAGGATCGACCGGTTTCTTCATCGACTGCCGTCACTCCTCTGACCCTCCCACGCTCCCTCCGCAGGGCGACGACCCGCATATAGTTGACCAGCACCGCGCCGTGGTCTGCGGCGGTTTGCGCAAGGGCGAGCGCCATGCGCGCGTCGTCGAATTGGGCGTCGTAGTACATCGTACCGCCGAGCAAATGAGCGGTTTCGATGTTGGGAATCCGGGCAATGGTCTCCTCTCTATTGAGCTGGCGCGACGGGGCCAAGTTGAGTTTTCCCGCCAGCAGATCGTAGAGTTTCAACCCGATCCCGTAAAAAGGGCCTTCCCACCAGTGATAGCGGGGCACGACGAAAGCCAGGTTGTGCACCAGATGAGGGGCATTGCGGGAGAGGAGCCCGCGTTCGCGGAGAGCTTCGCTGACCAGAGCGATGTTCCCCTGTTTGAGATAGCGCACTCCGCCATGGACTAACTTGGTGCTGCGGCTCGAAGTGGCCTTGGCAAAATCGTGCTGTTCGAGCAGCACGGTGTGATAGCCGCGGGTTTGCGCGTCCACCGCGATCCCCAGTCCCGTCGCCCCACCGCCAATGACGATGACATCCCACTCGTGACTATCGAGACGGCTGATCATCTCCTCGCGTTTCATCCCCCTCACTCCCGTGCCCATCCCTTGGCACGTTCGACCGCCCGCCTCCAGCGAGCCAGGAGGATTGCCCGGTCAGCCGCCGACAAGGAAGGGAGAAAGGTTTTGTCGACGCGACGGTGGGGGACGATCGCCTCCGGATGGGGCCACAGGCCGACCGCCAGCCCGGCGAGATAGGCAGCACCGAGGGCGGTCGTCTCTACATCGGCGGGCCGCTGTACCGGCACCCCGAGAATATCGGCCTGGAACTGGAGGAGCAGGTCGCTGGCCGCTGCTCCCCCGTCGACGCGCAACTCCACCAGAGGCACACCCGCGTCTGCCTGGATGGCGTGTAAGACCTCGGCGACCTGGTAGGCGATGCTCTCGAGCGTCGCCCGTGCGAGGTGTGCAGCGGTCGTCCCCCGTGTCAAGCCGACGATAGTGCCGCGGGCGTGCGGATCCCAGTGGGGAGCACCGAGACCGACAAAGGCAGGAACCACATAGACGCCACCGGCATCTGGCACCGATGCCGCCAGTTCGTTCACCTGGGGCGCGCTGCGGACGATCCCCAGGCCATCACGCAGCCACTGAATCGCCGCCCCGGCGATGAAGACGCTCCCTTCCAGGGCGTACTCGAGCGGCTGCGTACCGAGCTGCCAGGCGACAGTCGTCAGTAAATGGTGACGGCTGAGGATCGCCTGCTGCCCGGTGTGCATCAGCAGAAAACATCCGGTCCCATACGTGTTCTTCACCATCCCAGGCCGGTGGCAGAGCTGCCCGAACAGAGCGGCTTGCTGATCGCCGGCGATCCCGGCAATGGGGATCGCTGTGCCGAAGAGGGCCGGAGCGGTCTCCGCCACGACGGCGCTGCTCGGGCAGATCGCGGGCAGCACGGTCGCCGGAATGTCGAAGAGCGCCAACAACTCCGGGTCCCACTGGCGAGTGTGAATGTTCCACAAGAGGGTGCGGGAGGCATTGGTCACATCCGTCAGATGCTGAGTGCCCGCGGTCAGCCGATAGACGAGCCACGCATCGATCGTGCCCGCCGCCAGCTCGCCGGCGCGCGCACGGACACGTGCACCAGGGACGTGATCCAAAAGCCACTGCAGTTTTGCTGCGGAGAAGTACGGATCGAGTACCAGGCCGGTTTTCTCTCGCACGAGCGGCTCATAGCCAGCGTGGCGCAGCCGTTCGAGCAGATCGACCGTGCGCCGATCCTGCCACACGATCGCGTTGTAGAGCGGCTGCCCGGTGGTACGGTCCCACAGCACGACCGGCGCCCGTTGGTGGGTGACCCCGTTGGCCGCGACCTCTGTAGCGGCCACGCCGGCCGCCTGCAGCGCCTGTCGTGCGGTCTCGAGCTGCGCGCTCCAGATCTCCTCAGGGTCATGCTCGACCCAGCCGGGCCGCGGGAAAATCTGCCTGATCTCTCGCTGCGCAGCGCCGATCGGCACGCCCGCCTCATTCACCACAAAGGCACGCGTACTACTGGTGCCCTGATCGAGGGCGAGGACGTACGACATGGTCCCTCCTGCTCGCGACAGGTCATCATAGCATACCTGTTGGGTCGAACAGCCCGTATGAGAATGAGGCCGACTTCCCTCCGGGAGCCGTCGCACGGCGCGGGCTTCCCTCAGAGGAGATCCCCATATAGGATTGACTCAGCACGTTCTCTGTAGAGAGGGTTCGTCTATGGCAAAAGATGAATCGTGGTTTCCCCTCCCCATGAAACGGTTATCAGAAGAGGTAGACCGTTTATTCGACGAGCTAATCTACCGCCGCTGGGGAATAGGGGGCCCGACGGCAGGAGCTGCAGAGTGGGCCCCACAGCTCGATCTGTACGAAACCGAGACCGCGTTCATCCTCGAAGCAGACCTCCCCGGGGTCAGAAAACAAGACATCTCGGTGGAAGTCGAAGATGGGGATCTCATCCTGCAAGGCCGCCGTGCTGTCGAGCGAGTCGCAACGCAGGGCAATTTTCACTATCGCGAAAGACGCGCGGGTCAATTTCTGCGGCGGCTGCGTTTGCCTGCGAGCGTGGATCGTGCGCAAATCCGTGCTGAGTTTCGCAACGGGGTCTTGCGCGTCACCTTGCCGAAAGTGCAGCGAAGAACGCAATCGTCGTGACGACGATCATGGCAGGATAACCCTCCCCCTGCACTCCTTCTGGGAAAGCTCGGCACCGAACAACCCCACTGTCACGTCTTTCCCCATGCCACCTCTCGCTCGATGAGGAACTGCAGCCGCCAGGGCACCACGTCATCGCTCACAGCCGACATGGGAACCACGAAACAACGTAGAGCAACGACATGACCCCTGAAGAACACACACATCATGCGCCAGGACACGAAGGCCACCGCTCTCACGACAGCACCCGGGTGGTAAGAGACCCGGTCTGCGGCATGACGGTCAATGCGGAGACCGCCGTCCATCGGTACGAACGGCACGGGCAGACGTACGTCTTCTGTGGGAGACGGTGTCTGGAGAAGTTTCAGGCTGAGCCGGAGAAGTACCTGCACCGTGCGGTCGAGCCGTCTGCTGGCTCCGCTCCCCCTCGCACGCCCGTGCGACCCGCGGCAGCAGGCGATCTCTACACCTGTCCCATGCACCCAGAGGTGCGCCAAGAGGGACCAACAGCCTGCCCGCAGTGCGGTATGGCACTGGAACCCCTCTCCGTTTCCGTCTCGGGGACGCGCATCGAGTACACCTGTCCGATGCACCCAGAGATCGTGCGTCCGCATCCTGGAGCCTGCCCCGCGTGTGGCATGGCACTGGAGCCGCGCACGGTGACGACGGAGGAAGCCGTGCACCCAGAGCTGGTGGACATGACCCGCCGATTCTGGGTGAGTCTCGTACTGACCATTCCGCTCTTTCTCTCGGCCATGGCGGAGATGTCCCTCGACCGACTGCTGCAGATCCTCTCGCCGCGGGTGCTGGCATGGGTTCAGCTCGTGCTCGCCACCCCGGTGGTGTTGTGGGGTGGATGGCCGTTCTTCCAACGTGGCTGGTTCTCCGTCGTCAACCGCAGCCCCAATATGTTCACCCTGATCGCCATCGGCACCGGGACGGCCTATCTCTACAGCGTGGTCGCGACGCTCCTGCCGCACCTTTTTCCGCCCTCCTTCCGCGGGCACCACGGCGAGGTCGCCATCTACTTCGAGGCCGCGGCGGTCATCACCACCCTCGTGCTCTTAGGTCAGGTACTGGAATTGCGCGCGCGCGGACGCACCACCAGCGCGCTTCGCTCTCTGTTGAGCCTGGCGCCCAAAACCGCCCGCCTGCTGCGCAACGATGGCACGGAGACCGATATCCCCCTCGCACACGTGCAACCCGGTGATCGGTTGCGCGTCCGTCCCGGAGAGAAGGTCCCGGTCGATGGAGTCGTGCTGGAAGGGGCGAGTGCCGTCGACGAGTCGATGGTGACCGGCGAGCCGATGCCGGTAGAAAAAGGTCCTGGCAGTTGGGTCACTGGTGGGACGGTCAACGGCACCGGGAGCTTCGTGATGCGGGCCGAGCGGGTAGGCAGCGACACCCTGCTCGCACAGATTGTGCGCATGGTGAGCGAGGCGCAGCGCAGCCGCGCACCGATCCAGCGTCTCGCCGACGTCGTCTCCTCGTACTTCGTGCCGCTTGTGGTGATTGTCGCCGCTGTCACCTTCGGGGTCTGGGCACTCGTGGGACCAGAACCACGTTTGGCCTACGCGCTCGTGAACGCGGTAGCTGTGCTGATTATCGCCTGTCCCTGTGCATTAGGACTGGCCACGCCGATGTCGATCATGGTGGCAACCGGCCGCGGGGCTATGGCCGGGGTCCTGATCAAAAACGCCGAGGCACTGGAGGTGTTGGAAAAAGTCGACACCTTGGTCGTAGACAAAACCGGTACGCTGACAGAAGGCAAGCCACGCCTGGCGTCGGTCGTTCCGGCCGCAGGAGAAGATGAACGCGAGCTCGTACGCCTCGCCGCCAGTCTCGAACGCGGCAGTGAGCACCCGCTCGCCGCTGCCATCGTCACGGCTGCCCAGGAACGGGGGGTCATGCTCTCCGAGGCGCAGGCGTTTCGCACGCTGGCCGGCAAAGGCGTCGTGGGAACGGTAGAGGGCCGGACGGTCGTGCTGGGGAACCACAAGCTGCTCGAGGAGTTTTCCATCGCTGCCGACTCCCTCGCCAAACAGGCAGAGCACCTGCGGCGTGACGGCCAGACGGTGATGTTCGTCGCCGTCGACGGATGCCTGGTGGGGCTGCTCGGTGTCGCAGATCCGCTCAAACCCTCCACACCCGAGGCCGTGCACCGGCTGCAGCAGGAAGGGATTCACCTGGTGATGCTGACCGGTGACGACCGCACCACCGCCGAGGCGGTGGCACGCAAGCTCGGGATCCAGCAGGTCGAGGCCGAGGTCCTCCCCGAACAGAAGGGAGAGATAGTGAAGCGGCTGCAGGCGCAGGGGCGAGTCGTGGCGATGGCGGGCGATGGGATCAACGACGCTCCGGCATTGGCGCAGGCTCAGGTGGGGATCGCCATGGGGACAGGCACGGACGTAGCGATGGAGAGTGCCGGTGTCACGCTGGTGAAAGGCGATCTCCGCGGCATTGTGCGTGCACGTCGCCTCAGTCGTCACACCATGCGCAATATTCGCCAGAATCTCTTCTTTGCCTTTCTCTACAATGTGCTGGGCGTCCCCATCGCGGCGGGTCTGCTCTACCCCTTCTTCGGGATCCTCCTCAGCCCGATGCTGGCGGCGGTGGCCATGACCTTCAGCTCCGTGTCGGTCGTGACCAACGCGCTGCGCTTGCGTCAGCTGGTCCTTTAGCGCTCCAGAGCAACAATGTCACCCAACTCCAGTGGTTTTCGTGCACCGACACGCCCGGCCCTCTTTGTCCCTATCCCTGCACTCCGAGTGAACCCCCTGGTCGCAGTGCGTTCCCCGGCGTAGAATGATCGACCCTGCGAGACCCTATGGCAGATACGGTGGTGCTGGCGATCTTTGCATTTGTCTACCTGGGCATGATCCTGGGGGAGATCCCAGGGTTCGCTCTCGACCGCACAGGTGTCGCCCTGCTGGGGGCGATCGCCTTGCTCGCAACCGAGCGGGTGAGTCCGGAGAGCGCGTGGGATGCCGTCGACGTGCCGACCATCGGGTAGCTCTTCGGCCTGATGGTCGTCTCCGCCCAATATCGTCTCGGAGGCTTCTACACCGCTCTCACGCGCCGGCTCGCTGCCACCAGCGCTTCTCCAGCCGTGTTGCTCGCGCTCTTGGTCGGCGTGGTCGGGGGGTTATCCGCGCTGCTGGCGAACGATATCGTTTGTCTGGCGGTGACGCCCGTGCTCATCGAAGGCTGTGCGCGGCGCGGCCTCGATCCCGTGCCGTTCCTCCTCGCGCTCGCCTGCGCGGCCAATGTCGGCTCGGCTGCTACCCTGATCGGAAATCCCCAGAATATGCTGATCGGCCAGACCTTGCACCTCTCGTTCGCTGGCTATCTGCGCGACGCGGGAATCCCTGCGCTGCTGGGATTAGGAGTGGTGTGGGGAGTCGTGCGCTGGCAGGTAGGAAGACGCTGGTACAAAGCCACCCCTGTGCCGGTCGTCAGCGCGCCGTCGTTCAACCGCTGGCAGACGGGGAAAGGGCTGGTCGTCCTCACTCTCCTGGTAGGAGCGTTTCTGTTCACCCCTTTCCCGCGCGACGTCCTCGCCCTCACCGCGGCCGGCGTGTTGCTCACCAGTCGGCGCTTTGCCTCGCGCGATATCTTAGGACTGGTAGACTGGCAGCTGCTGGTCCTGTTCTTTGGACTGTTCGTGGTGAATCACGCGCTCGCTGCTTCGGGCATGCTGTCCCACCTGACCCAGCAACTCGACGCGATGGGCATTCCTCTGGCCCACCCGGTCTGGCTGTTCGCCGCCACGGTGGTGCTCTCCAACGTGGTGTCCAACGTCCCAGCGGTGATGCTGTTGCTGCCCCTGGCCGTTCACCCGCTCGCCGGACCGATTCTCGCCCTTGCCAGCACGCTCGCCGGCAATCTTTTGCTCGTCGGCAGCATCGCCAATATCATTGTCGTGGACCAGGCGGCGCGGTTCGGAGTCCACATCAGCTGGCGAGACCACGCGCGAGTCGGGGTGCCCGTCACCCTGCTCACTCTGGCTCTCGCCGCACTCTGGTTGTGGGGACTCTCGCTGTGAACCGCTCAGGTGGGAGCGAGTCCCCACTTCTGTCACCCGTCTATTAAGGGCTCTTGGTGCCTTCTTGCGCTTTCTGCTCCTGCTGCTGTTGTTGGGTCGTTCCCTGCTCCTGCGTCTGTTCCTGACTCGTACAGGCGAGCGGAGAGAGGAACAGGAGCAGACTGAGCAATCCTTGCACCACGAGCGGCACTCTGCACTTTTCCCTCATCTATAACCTCCTTTCTCACCCTGACCGTCAGCCGGTGTGATCGCTACGGCTCTGTATGTACGGCGTCGAACAGGCCGCAGCACGTCAGGGCGGCCAGCAGTATGACACAAGAGCGGCGGAGAAGGCAATTATCCTTCAGAACAGGGAGAGCAGGGACGACACACCCTGCACCCATGTCCGGTGCTCTTCTCTGCCCTCACGGCGGAGACTAAGATGTCCGGGGGGCAACACCATGGCGAAGCCACGTTGGGAATTCGAAGTGATCCGCGCGGACGATAGCACCGTCGATACCGTGAATGGCCACCTCCACGTCAAGCGTCCCTTGCATCTCTACCTGGCCGAGAAAGCGGCAGAGGGGTGGGAGATCGCCGGGATGGCAGGGTGTGGCTCAGGCCTGCTCTACTTTATCGTGCTGAAACGCAGCACCGAGGGACACGCAGATTCCGCGCCTGTGGGGGGCAAAAAGAGCGCGCAGCGCTCCTCTTGAGGGACGCCGGATCCCGGAGAGTGTCTGGACGCCTCTTCTCGTCAGGGCCTGTGTGGGACCGGCGTTCTGTGTGCGCCCGTCTCGTCTGACGCCTTGCGCTCTACCCTCTCCCTGCTCTGGCCGGTTTCACCTCCCAGTGCCACTTCCAGGTGGCATACACAGCGGGATACACGAGCAACTCCAACAGAAAGGAGGTGAAGATGCCGCCGATCAGAGGGGCGGCAATTCGCTTCATCATATCCGCTCCGGTGCCGGTGGACCACATGATGGGCAGCAGTCCCATGAACATTACCCCGACTGTCATCACTTTCGGACGCAGGCGCTGCACGGCACCGTGAAGGACAGCCGCACGCAAATCCTCCCAGCTCTGCATTCTGCCCTGCCGCCTCCGTTCCTCGTAGGCCAGGTCCAAATAGAGCAGCATGAACATGCCGGTCTCGGCATCCACTCCCAAGAGGGCAATGAGGCCGGTCCAGGTAGCGATGCTCATGTTGTACTCGAGGAGGAAGAGCAGCCAGATGGCCCCCACCGCTGAAAAGGGCACGGCGAAGAGAATGATCGTCGTTTTGGCAAAGGAGCGGGTGTTCAGATACAGGAGGACGACAATGAGGAGCAGCGTCAGGGGCACGACGACGAGCAGTTTCTCCCGCACCCGTTCCATATACTGGAACTGTCCAGCCCAGTCCAAGTGATATCCAGCGGGAAGGTGGACTCTCTGCGCGATCGCCTGTTTCGCCTCTGCCACATAGCTGCCC
>JANWXO010000011.1 GCA_025057295.1 Candidatus Binatia bacterium
GTAGAACACAACCCCTGCGTCCACAATGCTCATGTCGTTCAGCATGCAACCACTGTGAAGTCCTCTCTCCTGGGGGAGAGGCGGTCACAATGAAGAGGATGAAGAATGGAAGCAAGAGTGATTGATTGCGACGGGCATATTCTCGAACCCCCTGACCTATGGGAGACCTACCTCGAGCCACAGTACCGTGATCGCGCCCTGCGTATCCGTGTCGGCGACGATGGGTATGAGTATCTCGAGATCGCCGGCAAGCGCGCCAAACTCACCCGCCCCGGCGTGCTCGGCACTTTGGGCGGGATGGGCAAACACGTAGACGAAGCCCGGCGTCTGCGTGAACGCGCGATGCGGGGCGAAGTGCGACCGGAGGACGTTCGCGCCATTCGGCCAGGACCAGAGCAGACCTACCTGAAGGGTGCAGCCTTTGGAACGATGGATATGAAGGAGCGATTGCAGCTCCTCGACCGCGAAGGAATGGAGAAAGCGATCCTCTACCCTACGCTCGGTCTCCTCTGGGAAGCCGAGCTCTTCGATCCGGAGCTCTCGGCTGCCTATTGTCGGGCGTATAACCGCTGGATCGCCGACTTTTGTCGCGATTCAGGTGGACGGCTGATCCCTATTGCGCATCTGTCGCTCGGTGACCCTACCGCCGCAGCACGGGAATTGGAACGCGCGGTCAAAGACGGCTGTAAGGGAGCGTTCGTATGCCCGTTCACAATTACCCGTATTCCCCACGGCGATCCCCGGCATGACGCTGTGTTTGCAGCGGCACAAGACCTCGACGTCCCGTTGGCGATTCACCCCACGTTCGAGCCGCCGGAGTGGGGAGTCCACCACCGCTACGATAACTTCCAGTGGGCGGCGTGGTACTTCGACCTGTTCGCCGCCCAGGGCGTGCAGCACGCTTTTGCGACCTTCTTCCAGCTCGGTGTGTTCGATCGCTTCCCACGGCTGCGCGTCGTCGTGCTGGAATCACAGGCAGGCTGGATCGGTTACTTCCTCGACCGGGCGGACGCCATTTTCACCGGGACAACGCTCGGAGCGACGGTGAGGTTGAAGGAAAAGCCGTCCTATTACTTCCGGCGGCAGTGCTACATCTCTGCCGACCCAGAGGAACGGACCATCGCGGCGTTGATGCCACTGGTCGGGGAGGACAAATTCTTCTGGGCGAGCGACTACCCCCACCCAGACCACCCGGGAAACTACCTCGAAGCCTTGCGCGAGATGGTAGCTCCCATGCCGGAGTCGGCACGGCGAGCCATTCTGGGTGAGAATGTCGCGCGCGTCTATAAGCTGTCCTGAAGCATACCTGCCCATGCTCCGCGCGTCATCGGGCCTGCGATCCACCGTCAAGAGCGGACACGGGTACACCGTCGATGCGAACTGACTTGGCTCAGCGGTCGCGCCGCTGACGATTCGTACTGGTTGTCGAGACACGGAGGGCTGTCTATGGATAGGCTGCCATGCTTTGCCCAACTGCCGTTCGTGGGTCAAACCGCTGAACGTCACGCCTGGCACGTCTTCGGTCCGGGGGACCAGCTCGGCACGGTCAATCTGCTCACTCCGGAACGGGTGCGGCGGGCAGCAACCCTCGTGCGTACCGGTCGCGTTATCAACCTCAGCCTTCCACTCAACTTTCCTCTCACACTCTACGGTGGATTCCGTACCGGCTATCGACACCATATCGAGGTGACCCGTGCTGGCCGTGACGATTACGTCGACAACTTTGCCATGCAGGGCTCGAGCCAGTGGGATAGCCTACGCCATATCCGCTTTCGCGAGTTCGGGTATTACGGTGGGCGACAGGATGAGGACCTGGACAGCAAGGGGGAACTGGGCATCGAACATTGGGCGCGCCACGGTATCATCGGTCGAGGCGTGCTGCTCGACGCTGCGGGCCACCTGGAGCGACAAGGAACTCCGTTAGACGCGACCAAGAAATTCTCTATGGACGGAGCGTTCCTCGAACAGGTGGCGCGAGCCGAACGGCTGACGCTCGAACCCGGAGATATCGTGCTGCTGCGCACTGGCTGGCTGACGTGGTACAAGAGCCTCGACGACGCCGGACGGGAGGCGCTGCGCGGCACGTTGCATCCCGGGGAAGGGGGTCTGGCCTGTCCTGGTCTCGACGCCAGTCAAGAGACGGCGGCGTGGGTGTGGGACCACCAGATCGCCGCGATGGCCGCAGATAACATTGCGCTCGAAGCCCTGCCGGTCGAGGCCAAGGTCGGATTTCAACATCGCCGCCTGATCGCGCTGCAAGGAATGCCGATCGGTGAGGTATGGGACTTGGACGAACTCGCCCAGGAGTGTGCCCGTGACGGCGTCTACGAATTTCTCTTGGTGTCTGCCCCCCTGTACCTGCCGGGAGGGGTTGGATCACCGGCAAACGCCTATGCGATCAAGTAGCGTGCAGCTCTCTGCAGAGAGAAAGGAGACAGCAGTATGGAAGATCTCGCCGGACGAGTAGCAGTCATTACCGGCGGGGCGAGCGGCATTGGCCTCGCCACCGCCCGACGCCTCGCTCAAGAAGGCATGCGCCTGGTTCTTGCCGACATCGAGCGTCAACCTCTCGAAGCTGCGGTGAGAGAATTACAGCAACGTGGGACCATCGCCCTTGGCGTGCAGACCGATGTCGGCGATTTGCAACAGGTGCAGGCCCTCGCCCTGACCGCGTTCGCACACTTCGGCGCCGTGCACTTACTGTTCAACAACGCTGGAGTCGCGGTCTTCGGGCCAATCCAGGACATGAAACATTCTGATTGGGAGTGGGTGCTGCGCGTCGACCTCTGGGGGGTCATCCACGGGGTGGAGGCATTTGTCCCCCGCATGATCAAGCAGGGTCAAGGCGGACACATTGTCAACACAGCTTCCTTTGCTGGGTTGGTCCCGAACGAAGGCCTGGGCGTGTACTGTGTCGCCAAGTACGGTGTCGTCGCCCTCTCCGAATGTCTCGCGCGCGATTTGCGGCCGCACGGTATCGGCGTTTCAGTGCTGTGCCCCATGATCCTCGAGACCAACATCGGCACCTCGGAGCGCAACCGTCCCCCTGCCCTCGGTGGGCCCGAGGCGTCACGACCGCGCACCCCCGAAGAGCAGCAACGCTTGCGGGGACGGGTGCTGTCACCGGACGTGGCGGCAGAAAAGGTCGTGCGCGCGGTGAAGACCGGACAGTTGTACATTCACACGCACGAAGAAGCGCGGGAGTTCATCCGTCGCCGCTTCGAGCGCATCGATCGCGCCTTTGAAGAGTAGGGCCGCGGAACAAGAATCTCTGCAGCCGGGTGCACCGCCTACGAGCGCCAGAGTTCCGAGACCAGCTCTGTGTCGATGTAGGCGGTTCCTTCCGTGACCTTGCCGTTCTCCATGCGCATGACCCAACAATACCTGTTGTTGTAAGGTTTGCCGGCTTTGGTCGTCGCCGTGCCATCCCACTGCACCACCACCATATCCCCTTCCGCCAGGATATTCCGGACCGTAGGGTGAATCGGGCCGGCTAACTTTTCGCTCAAGGGTTTGACCGCGCCATCGAGAAACGCCTGCCGACTGGTGTAGGTCCGCGAGACCGGGCAGCTCCCGATCACCGTCCAGCGCACATCGTCGGCCAGAACATTGAAAAACGCCCCTCCCTCTCCCCGTGCCCAAGCGGCGAACACCTCCTGCATCACTTTCTTGTTCTCTGCTGCACCCATACAGTCCCTCCTTCACAGAGCCGCGCTATGCTCACAACGCGGCTGTGGCCATCAACTCATGCGGTGGAGTACAGGCCAGGCTCACAGGGGTATTGGCCTCGAACGGGCTTTTCAGGTCCAGTTTCTCCCCAATCTCTCGCAACGCTGGCATGACCTCCTGGCCGAGGAGGCGAATGCAGGTCATCGAATCCTCGTGGCTGACCTTCCCATCGTTGCCCCACAGCGCCAGGATCGAGGGCCGCGTTTCTTCGATGATGATGCGCAACTTTTCCACCACCTGTTTGGGCGTCCCGGCAATAATCGACATCGTTTCTAGCTGTTTCTCGAACGGCGGCATCGTTTGTTTGCGACGTCCTACCCGATATTCGGCCAGCGGCCGGCGCGCCCACTCTCCCAGATACCCCGCCGGGGCGGCCCACAAGGGATGGGTCAGGCCCGTAAACTCTCCCTGCATCCACATAAACTGTTTGGCGTTCTCGATCGCCTTCTCTTCGGTCTCGGCCACATGACAGCGGATGAGATAGCCCCGCTGTTCAGGCCCGGCCTTGTAGCCGACCCGAGCCGCCGCCTCATCGTACAACTGCCAAATCTTTTTACACTCCTCGAGGGGAGCATTGAGAATGATGTAAGGGTAGCGATGCTCCGCTGCCCACACGATCGTCTCCCGACTCACCACCCCTGGGATCCATACGCGCGGATGTGGCTTTTGTAACGGGAGGACCCAGGGATTGACGACGCGGAAGTGATAATGATTGCCTTCCCAGCGGAAGGGTCCGGGTTGCGTCCACGTCTTGATGATCAGGTCGTGCGCTTCCACGAATCGTTCCCGGTTGTAGGCAGGGTTGGCGTTGGTCGCAAGCGACTCCACCCCACCACCGCGCACGAACCCAGACACCAACCGCCCCTTGGAGATGAGATCGATCATCGCCAGCTCCTCGGCCAGGCGCACCGGATTATCGGCGATCGGCAGGGGATTGCCGAGCAGCACGATTTTCACCCGTTTGGTCATTGCCGCCAGGATGGCAGCGAAGATATTGACTTTCGCCTGCATGCAAAAAGGGGCGTTGTGGTGCTCGTTGAGCATGATGCCATCAACCCCCATCTCTTCTGCGTACAGATACTCTTCGAGCCGCTCCTGGTAGAGCCGGCTCGCTGCCACCGGATCGAAAAACTTGTTGGGGAAGAGCAAGGCGGTGTACCCAAACTTTTCTCCTTCTTCTTGCGGGTATGCCGACATCGGCTGTTCGGTAAAATACATGAGATGCATAGTCACCTCCCTGGCGGATCACTGCGCACCCAGCGCCCGACGGTGCCCATACTCTAGCATCGCGGCGCTCCACACTCAGGAGCGGGCCGGTTCTCGGCCGAACTCCTCGACAATCAACATCGCCAACTCCTCCGGCTTCTCCACCTCGACAAAATGGCCACAGCGGTTGAGGACAACAAATTGCGCATGTGGCAGCGCCTGCATGTAGCGCTCGCCACAATTGACCGGCGCGATGCGGTCTTCTCTGCCCCAGACGATCAACGTGGGCGTGTCCACCCCGCGCAACAAGATCGGCAGTGCCTGGTTGAACATATACGGCTTCCAGGCAATGCGGGTCGTCATCTCGCGGTTGATTTCCCATCGCACCAACTGATCGATATCCGGCTCTTTGCCGTAGAGCTCGTCGCATTTGGTCTGGTCGTAGAATCCCGCT
Organism: Candidatus Binatia bacterium; assembly: GCA_025057295.1. Classification (GTDB taxonomy): domain Bacteria; phylum Desulfobacterota; class Binatia; order Bin18; family Bin18; genus JANWXO01. The sequence goes on from JANWXO010000011.1 coordinate 5,390, forward strand.
TTGATATAGTCTGTCGTGTACACCAAAAACTGGTCCATAATCTCCCCGCGCGTGGGTTGTATGCCCATAGCGCTGACCAGACACAAACGCTTCCACAGATAAGGATTCATGGTCGCCATCTCCGCCGCGATCCATCCGCCGAGCCCGAGCCCGACCCCGTACAGCTCTCTCAACTGTAGCGTTTTGAGGAACCATTGGTAGACGATGGCCATGTCACGGACGCTGCGCATCCAATCGGGGCGGTCAGATTTGTCGAATCCCGGGTGCGAGGGCACGTAGACCGTGAACCGCTGGGCCAGTCGCTCGTAGAAGGGGAGCCAGCCGGGATTGCCGATATCCCGGTGTAAGATCAGCAGCGGTTCACCCGTCCCTCCCTGGAGGAAAGAAATTTTCCCACCGGCGACTTCAGCAACTTCTTCGATCCATGTTCGTGCCACAGCGACTACTCCCCAGAGGTATTCAGAGCACACCCACCAGGCAGGAGGGGGTGTACCACGTTTCCGTGCGTGGTCTCAAGAGGTCACAGCGGTCGTGCCGTCGTCCGGCACTGCTCTCGCCAAGATTGACAAACCGAGAACGTCCGGAGTAGCTTGGCGATGAAAGGAGGGGCCTATGTACAGACACGGATGGATTCCATCGGTCAGGATACTGCCGTTTTCTTTGGTCGCGCTGCTATTCCTGCCACCTGTGGCAGGGAGTCAGAACCTCCTCGAGCTCCAGAAAGATCCTGGTCAATGGGTCCTTCCCGGCAAAAACTACGCCCTGACCCGCTATAGCGAGCTCGCTCAGATCACTACCGACAACGTGCAGCACCTGAAGGTCGCCTGGACATTCTCCACTGGGGTCTTACGCGGGCACGAAGGAGCCCCGCTCGTCGTCGGCGACACCATGTATCTCGTCACGCCATTCCCAAACATCGTGTATGCCTTGGATCTGACGAAGCCAGGAGCGCCGATCAAATGGAAGTATGAGCCGCAGCAAAGCCCGGATGCCATTCCTATCGCCTGCTGCGATGTGGTGAACCGGGGGGTCGCCTATGCTGACGGCAAGGTGTTCTTCAACCAACTGGACGCTCATACCGTCGCCCTGGATGCCAAAACCGGCCAGGAATTGTGGAAGGTCAAGCAAGGCGACATTGCTCAAGGCCAAACCATCACCATGGTTCCGCTCGTCGTCAGGGACAAAGTCATCACCGGCATCAGCGGAGGAGAATTCGGGGTGCGCGGGTTTGTCACGGCCAACGACACCAATACGGGGAAGCAACTGTGGCGGGCGTACAGTACCGGACCGGACAGCGAGGTGTTGATCGGCCAGAACTTCTCATCCCCCTATCCGTCCCATCAGGGCAAAGACCTAGGGGTCACCACCTGGAAGGGAGAGGAGTGGAAACGGGGCGGTGGCACGACCTGGGGGTGGTACAGTTATGATCCCGAGTTGAACCTCTTTTATCACGGCACAGGAAACCCGGGAGCGTGGAACCCGGACCAGCGACCAGGTGACAACAAGTGGTCGATGACCATTTTTGCCCGCAATCCCGATACCGGCGAAGCGAAGTGGGCCTATCAGATGACCCCACACGACGCGTGGGACTATGACGGCGTGAACGAGAGTATCTTGATCGATCTCGCCAGCAACGGCCAGACGCAGAAGGTGCTGGTGCACTTCGATCGCAACGGCTTTGCCTACACGATCGACCGCGCGAGCGGCAAGGTCTTGCAGGCCAAGCCCTATGTCTACGTCAATTGGGCAGAAGCCATCGATCTCGAAACCGGCCTGCCGGTGGAAAACCCGGCCAAACGGACCAAACAAGGAGTGAACACGCAGGACATCTGTCCTGGCGCGATGGGCGGCAAGGACCAGCAACCGGCCGCCTACTCTCCGCGCACCAGGCTGTTCTACGTCCCCACCAACAATATCTGTATGGACTACGAGGGAACCGAGGTGAGTTACATGGCCGGTGTGCCCTATGTGGGCGCGATCGTGAAAATGTATCCTGGTCCAGGCGGTCACCGCGGGGAATTCATCGCCTGGGACCCCATTACGGGGACGAAGAAGTGGGGGATCAAAGAAAAATGGGCCGTATGGAGCGGCGCGCTCGTTACGGCTGGGGATGTGGTGTTCTACGGCACCATGGACGGCTGGTTCAAAGCCGTGGATGCTCGCGACGGCAAAGAGCTGTGGAAGTTCAAGGTCGGCTCGGGGATCATCGGGGCGCCCATGACCTACCTCGGTCCGGACGGCAAACAGTACGTGGCCATCTTGTCCGGAGTCGGCGGGTGGTCTGGCCTGGTGGTTGCAGGAGACCTGGCTACAGACGACCCCACGGCCGCGTTGGGTGCAGTGGGAGCTTTTGCCGATCTCGGCAAGGATACCACCAAAGGTGGTATGCTGTACGTCTTCGCGCTCGACAGCGCTCCACGCCAGACCGCGAGCCGATAACGGCAACCTGACGCTCATCCACCTATGTCGTCCCGCTCCACTGCAGCCACCTTTGCGAAGCGAGCGAGAGCAAACAAGCCCGGCAACAGCCAGAGAGGTCTCGCGCTCCCAGCCGCAATTGTGTGCCTGGTCGTTAGTGTGTCCCCCTGGGGTGCTGCCTTCTGCGCATCCCCCCCTCCCTTCCGCGTCTGCGCCGATCCCAACAATCTGCCCTTCTCCAACCGCAAACAAGAGGGATTCGAGAACAAAATTGCCGCGCTGCTCGCTCACGAATTAGGACGCGAGCTCGTCTATACCTGGTGGCCACAGCGGCGGGGATTCATTCGCAACACGCTGAACGCTGGTCTCTGCGATGTCGTGATGGGCGTCCCCAGCACGTATGACCCCGTCCTCACCACCCAGCCCTACTATCGCTCTACCTATGTCTTCGTCTACCCACAGCAGGCCGGGTATGAGGTGACATCGCTCGACGACCCTCTTCTGCGGAGACTGAAGATCGGTGTTCACCTCATCGGGGATGATTATGCCAACAGCCCGCCAGCACACGCCCTCAGCGCGAAAGGCATCGTCACAAACGTGGTCGGGTACAGCATCTTTGGCGACTACGCGGAAGACAGTCCTCCGAGCCGGATCGTCACTGCCGTCGCCGCGGGCGAGGTCGATATGGCCATCGTGTGGGGACCGATCGCCGGATACTTCGCGCAAAAGCAGCCGGTCCCCCTCACCCTTGTCCCTGTTCCCGAGAATGCTGCCTCACCGTCTTTGCCGTTCGTGTACAGCATCTCGCTCGGGATACGCCGCAAAGAGACCGGGTTCAAAGCAACCCTGGATGAAGTGCTCGCCCGGAAATCTGCCGAGATTCGGCAGATTCTCGAGGAGTACGGAGTGCCACTCGTACAACAGGGGGCTGAGCGATGAGCAACCAGGCCCAACGCAGGTGCTATGTGCTGACACGCTACGCATTCGTCTTCCTGCTCTGTGGAGGGCTGTGCGCACACGCCCAAGAGAACGGCACCATCTCGCAGATGCGCAACCCGTACACCGGCAATCCTGAAGCGATCGCCGAGGGCCAAGTCTTGTACAAAGAGCTGAACTGTTACGCCTGCCACGGCATGCGCGGGGGTGGCGGCATGGGGCCGAATCTAACCGATACCGTCTGGCAGACCGGTGACGGCTCCGACGCGAGCTTGCTCGCCCAGATCCGCGACGGTCGCGGCAAGATGCCGGCGTACAAAGAAGTGATCACCGATGACCAGGCCTGGAAGTTGATCGCGTTCATTCGCACTCTGTATAAGGGTGACCCAGCGAAGGTCACGTGGTAGAGAACCACAGCCAACCAAGGTGCGNGACGGCGAGCCCGATGCCCGGCATGGCGGTATCCCTGCCGCACCGTCAGGGGGTCTGCCGAGATCCAAGCACTCCCTGTTCCCGAGGCGGCCGAAACCGATCCTACCGGTTCTGTCAGCGAATTTCTTTCGTGACAATACGGCCGCCTATGTCCCCCCGTGCGAGCCCTGGCACGACGACCGAGAACCGCCCGGCTGTTCCGCCGGCAACGACAATCATCACACTCTCGGGCTCAGGAAATTTGGGATAGAGCGTCTCATCCGTCGGCGACTCTCCGTGCACGGACTGGACGGGGAGCAGGTTGACGCCCACCCCTTCACCGCCGTTCACCCCGGGACGCAACTCATGCAGCGGGCGGCGGATCTTTTCAAACAAGAACTGCCGCAGATCGCGCTTCGACCACCCATCCTGGGCAAACGTCTTGGCATGCTCGGGACAGATAATCAACGTGGTATCGGAGAAGAGCGGGAAGTTTTTGTGATTCCACACCGCCGCCATCGTCCACCCGAGCGAGAGTGCCAGCTGCTCGGCCGTCCGGCTCGCATGATCGTTGATTTGCAAGGGAGAGAGCGCACCGAACAACGTCACCGTACTCTGCTCCGGGCGAAATCCTCTCTCCACATGGAGCGGCTCCCATGGACTCTCTTCTTCATTTTCACCCACACAAAAGGTGAACTGTGCCGGATGTCCCAAGGTGGCTTTGCAAAGCTCCTGCGGCCTGGCTCCGCCCACGTTCATGATCAGGAGACGCAGGGCACGGCCGATAGTGGCGTTGGCGCGACACCCGTGGCCGAGAGCGTTCTGGCCGCAGTTGATACCGGTGGCGTGGCGGATCGGACCGTTCACGATCACCAAAGGGGTGGCAGAGGAGGTGGTCACGTTGATGGCATGCGCGTTAAACTGTTCCTCGCACAACGCCTCGACTGCCGCGACCACAACCGGAAAGTGAGACGGATGGCAACCGGCCATGACTGCGTTGATCGCCGCTTTCTCGATTGTCGCTCGTCCGTAGTTCGGCCCCAGGGTCCCCAGGACCTCTTGCGGGTCGCGCTGAACGGCCGCGAGCATCCGTCGCACCCGCTCTACCGTCGGCGGAACGACAGGGAGACCGTCCGTGACTCCGCGAGCGAAGAGGAGTTCGAACGGATCTTCTTCCTCCGTGTGGAGATGCGGCAGCACCGCTTTTGCCATCCTGCCCTCCCAGTGCAGGCACCTCATCTGCCATGCGCCGGGCTCGTCTGTCAACCATCTAGCACCTGACGAAACACCACGGACGACACGGGCCAACTCAGACCGACTCCCAGTGGGCAAGAAGACGACAGGACACAGGGGGCGTGCAGGCGACAGACGCGAGAAACGTTTTTACCCGCTCAGGTGTGATCTCGCGGACGGCGGTCTTTCTTCATCTCCACGAGGGACAACCGCAAGGGGTCGGACCGGCACGAACGTCGCCAACACCACCGCCCCGACGAGACAACCTACAGCCGCGCTATAAAACGGCAGCGCCCAATCGTTGGTCGCTTTGACCAGGAACCCGGCGACCATGGGACTGAAAAAGCCACCGAAGTTGCCCCCAAAATTCATGATGCTGGCAATAGACCCGGCAAGGCGTGTGCTCATCTCCACCGGAATGCTCCAATACGCGACCAGCCCAATAGTCGTAATCAGCTGGAAGAGGGCAAAGCCGATCACTGCCACAGTCGCCGAGGGAATCGCAGTCGCGACGACCAGAAACGGAGCAGACAGGGCAATGGCGATCGCCGGAATACCTTTTCTTGCCCAGGTGGGGCTCACTCCTCGCCGTATACAGTGATCGGACAACATGCCTCCGCCAAGCACCCCGAGCAGTCCGCCGGCTACCGGGAACATGCCGACCCAGCCCATTTGCTGGATGGAGAAGCCTCGGGCCTGCACGAGATACGTGGGCAGCCAAGCGACGACCATGGCGAGTCCGTACGCCCAGAAGAAGTAAGACACTGCCAGTGCCATCACTGCCGGAGTCCCGAGCAGGACCCGGAGCGGCACGCGCACTCTCTCGGCTCGTTCTCCTCCAGAGGCATGGCACTGCTCACTTTGTGGGTGCTCTGCAGCTCCCAGGCTGGCGGTCGGAGAAGGCGGCCGGTCCGCTCCGTACCACAACCATACCAGGATCCACACAAACCCTGCCAACGCATTCAGGTAGAACACCTCTCGCCACGAGAAGGCCGCGAGGATCCACGCCGAGAGAGGATAGGCGATGAGCTGCCCGGCATAGACACCAGAGAGGCTGATCATTTGCGCAATGCCAAGCTCATGCTTGGGAACCCAGCGCGAGTTGAGCACTGTGGTCGCAGGAAGGCTCACCGCTTCGAACGCGCCAACGAGAAATCGTAACCCGAGCATCCCCACAAAGGCATACTGACCGAGAGGGGTGAGGAGGGTAAACAGCGACCAGCCGAAACAGGCGACGGCGAGCAGGGATTTCGGGCTCCGCGTATCGGCCAAGAGCCCGCTGGGAATCATGAAAAGGGCGTAGCCACAGACAAAAGCAGAAAAAATGATGCCGAAACGTGCCGTATCCCAGCCGAGCTCCGGCATCATGACCGGTGCCGTGATGGAGATATTCACCCGGTCGATGTAGTTCACCAGCGAGAGCAAAAAAAGGAGCGCCAGTATGGTGTATCGCGGCGGCCACGCCATGGCTTTACGCGCTCCTTACCCGGCAGGGAAAAGAGTCCCGCGGAAGGGGCTGCACCACTCTGCTCGCTGTATGCTCTTGCCCGCGCTCAGCTCTCTTTCCTGTTCCGCAACAGGGAGGGCGTCAAATCACGTGCTCCTCTTTGAGCCGAGCAACATCGTCCCACGAATATCCTAATAAGTCGATTAACACCTGTTCGGTATGTTCGCCAAATTCGGGTGCCGCTCCCCTGGGGTCTGCTGGGGTCTTGCTCAAGATCAGCGGCGACCCCACGACTTTGATCGGTCCCCAGGCGGGGTGATTATAGTCCACAATGTATTCGTTGGCGATCATCTGTGGATCGTCTGGGAGATCATTGATACTGTTCACCACCGTATAGATGAAATCTCCACCAGCTTTGAGGATGCGCATCCACTCATCTCGCGGCTTAGTGGCAAAGACTCGGTCGAGGATAGCAATCAGCGCCTCCGCGTTTTTGCCCCGTACTCTCATGTTGGCAAAGCGCGGATCGTGTTCGAGCTCTTGCAGGCCGAGCGCTTTGCAGAAATCCGACCAGTAGCGGTCGGCTTGCGGCATAGCCAAACAGATCCACTTGCCGTCCTGGCACTTGTAATGATTCCACAGGGGGTTGACCGCTTTGGTGCGATAGAAACGTTTGAACTCCTTCCCCAGGGTGAGACGGCAGGCGAGGTTCAAGCCCTGCAGTGCCATCATACTGCCCAAATGCGAGGTATCGACTTCCTGCCCGATGCCGTACCGCTCGCGCGCTAACAGAGCCACGACGATCCCGTGCGCAAGCATGATGGCACCCATCTGGTCGGCGATCCCTCCGGTGATATTCTGCGGCTCCATATCGGGCTCGCCGACGGCCGTCATAATGCCAGATCGTGCGAGGCCCATATAATCAAAAGACGGCTCGCCTGCATCGGGGCCTTTCGGCCCGTAGCCGGTTGCACTGGCATAAATGAGTTTGGGGTTGTAGCGCGACAGCGTGGTGTAATCGAGCCCGAGCTTGGCAGCCACACCCTTGCGGAAGTTCTGGACGAACACATCCGATTTTTCCACCAAGCGGTAGACAATTTCACGCCCTTCCGGCCTTTTGAGGTCGAGGGCGATGCTCTTTTTGTGGCGGTTGTTGGCCTCAAAATAGTAATTGCGCTTGCCCTCCCCACCGGTCGTACTGCCCGCGATGCTCATCACCCCACGGCCAGGATCTCCGCCGACGCGCTCTTCGATCTTGATGACCTCCGCACCAAGGTCTGCGAGCATCATCGTCGCCACTGGCCCTTGCTGCCAAATCGTCCAGTCGAGAATCCGATACCCCTCTAAGGGCCTGACCATCGTCGTGTCCTCCTTTTCGGTGTGGCTGGAATGTGTTCGGACTCTAGCACAGGAGCGGGCCAGAGCAAAAGCTGCGGCTCGCAGGAGACTCAGGCCGGCGCGAGCTCACGATTGCAGGTCATGCAGAAATGGCCGTCAAGCCACAACGACAGACAAGAGGCGAGAAAGGATGCAGGACGAGCAAACCCGTTCAGGTCGGAATAGAGCCGGGAAGGAGTCAATACTTCCCGGCGAGCTGGTCAGTCACAGCGCCTCAATGGCCACGATACGCCGACAACGCGAAGAAAAACGCCGACACCAGCAGCGCCCCCCCGAGCAAGAACAACTCGAACATAAGTCCTCCTTTATTTACCTAATCAGATTTCTAATGCCGGGGCCTACTATAGGCGATGACACAGGGGTTTGTCAAACGGTGAAACCTCGCCTTTTCCCGCGGAGGATTGCTGGATGCTGGCTTTTGCCAGCGCCCCTCACATCACCTATTCGAGCCCAACCAGCAGATTGTGCTGCACCGCCACCTGGCGCTTACCAACACCTTTGTCGTCCAAGGCGAGCACCGGCTCTATGAACCGAGTGGGGTCCTCAAGGAGATACGTCCCGTTGGCAGCTATACATCGAGCCCGCCTGGGGACCCACACCGTGAAGGAGGCGGAGCGGAGGGGTGTGTGGTTTTGTACAGCATTCGCGCCGAAGGAGAGACGATCTTCGAGATACTCGACGATGATTTCACCGTCATTGCGACGCTCGGCCTGCAGGACTTCCTCTCCGCCTTCAGAGAACAGAAGAACACCTGAGCCCGCCATCTCTCATGGGCCTCACCGAGGAAGGCGAAAACCTGGGCTCAATTCGATCCTCTCAACACCCTCACGAGGCCCACAGGGTTTCTCCTGCCAATCCGGCAGCCTCGCAGCGCTCACAGGCGCGCTGAGCCCCACCACGCGACTGCCGTCCCTACCTACTCTGAGGCTTCTTACCGGGCTTCGAGGACGCGAATGCGATAGGCGTGAAATTCTGGAATATCCGCGCGAAAGAAGATAAAGCGGAACTCGTCTTGTGCTCCCGCCTTGATCGGCTCCACCGCCATCTCAGCCAGCGTTTTTTGTCCTGTTTCGAAAACCTCTTCCCGCAGTGCTTCAGCTTTGCGGTTGTACCCGTGGTCGCGGAAGACCACTACTCCGTCTTCACTGAGCAACTCGAATTGCAGCTTGACATACTGCAGGGAGGATGCAGAGATATTCTCCAGGCGCCCGCTGATTAACAAGATAGGTTCCGGCCCCGCATTCATACTGAAAAAAGAGGTCAACTCCCCCTGGTGGGCCAGGAGACGGACGCCAGTTCCATCCGTAGGGACAAAGGTACCTGGAACCGGCGTCGGGCTATCGGGAATATCTGGTCCGTCTGGAGACTGGGCGGGTGTCTCCACCATCACACTGAGGAATCCCAGCAAGACCAGGGACCAAAAGAAGATCCGTACTCCCATATCACATCACCCTCTAGACGATGACCCCCCAGGAAAACACCCCTTTTCTCCCCCCAAAAGGCGATTTTTTCCACCAAAGCGGGCAAAAACGGCAGGAAAAGGCCCAGATTTCGGCTGAAAGCCCTATTTTGGACGGTTTTTCCACGTCTCGAAACACTCTTGCCCCACTTCTCTCCGCTTTCCCCCACACCACTCCCTGGCTCTCCCCCTCGCTGGGGCAAAAAGAACTTTTCTCGACACCGATCCCCCACTTCGCCAGAGACAAGGAGCGACAAAGGGAACGGCAAGCATATGCGGCTAGCAAAGAAACAGCCCACCGGGAGGCGACCACAGAATTGGCGGGCACAGTTCTCTTTCGCTGCCTATTTCTGTTCGACCCTCGTCCGCTGCCAGGCCCAAAAGCGGTCGGCTGTCTGCTTGACCTGTTCTCCTAAGCGGATCAGGTACTCGCCGTTCCCGTACAAAATAAAGGCGGCGGCTGCTATCGCTCCGACAAGAAAGCCGAGCCAGAACATGACTCTTCCCTCCTATGAAGCCATCGCGTTGATGGCTGCGAGAATCTGGGGGATAACGACACCCGCTTTGTCTTGAATGATGAGATCACTAATACGCCCAGTCAAGTCAGTGCATTCTGGGTTAATTTCGATGACCTGGGCACCGGCCTGTTTCGCCACAACGGGAATATCTGCCGCCGGGTAGACGACCGCCGAGGTGCCGATGACCAACATGAGATCACACGTGCGCGCCGCCTCATACGCACGCGTCAGTGCCTGAGGGGGAATAGGCTCACCGAAGAAGACCCCGGCCGGTTTGAACACACCGCCGCACTTGCAGTAAGGAGGCAGAGTATCGAGCGAGATCTCATCCAGGGGAAGGACCGTGCCACACCGCTGGCAAATCACCTGGCGCATGTTGCCGTGAAACTCGATGACGTTACGACTGCCCGCCGCTTGATGGAGGTTATCCACATTCTGCGTAATGATACAGTGCAAGAGCCCCATATGTTCGAGCTGCGCTAAGCCTATGTGAGCAGGGTTTGGCCGTGCAGTCTTGAGGGCAGTGAAATCTTTCATCATCTGCCAGACCTTGGCCGGGTTGCGACGGAAGGCTTCGATCGTCGCGTACTCTTCGGGGTCGTACCTGTCCCATAAGCCGCCGGGATCACGAAACGTCGGGATGCCACTTTCGGCTGAAATCCCTGCTCCGGTCAAAGCTACGGTTTTGCGCGCTGCGCAGATCGCTTGCGCGACACGCCTGCTCAATTCGCTCATGTGGTCCTCCTTTGCCACTATTCTGCCACCTCTGTGGCATTTGTTTGCCCCCGTACCTTGCGGAGAAAAGTCTGTACCGCACGTAAGAAAGCGTGTGGCTGGTCGAGAAAGACATGATGACCAGCCCCCGCGATCTCCACCCCTTGAGCGCGCGGGCACAGGGTCACCATAGTTCGCAGCAGCGCAGCAGAGACATGGCGACTCTGCTCTCCTCGCACGAAAAGCGTGGGGCAGGAGATCTGCGTCAGTTGTGCTCGCAGGTCTCGCACGCCACGGACCAACGCGGCACGGTCGCACTTGAGGCGCAAGCTCCCGTCAACCTGCCGACGCACGCTCTGCCGCGCGATATGGTGCAGGAGGGGCAGGGGAGCCGACGTGTCCACCGGGAGTAAGCGGAAGCGGGATATGAGCTCGGCTTCATCTCTGTACACCGGTGGCGGGACAGTGCGGAGGAGCCGCATGAAGCGGCTGCCACCGAGACGCGGACCGATATCGATTACTACAAGCCCGCCCACCGTCTCGGGAGCGGCAAGCGCATAGGCCATAGCCACAAACCCGCCGAGCGAGTGACCAATCAACACAGGTCGGGGAAGGTGCAGTGCGCGAATGACCTCTCCCACATCGGCGACGTAGTCCTCTACCTCGTAGGCAGGTGGCACGACCCAACCACTCTCTCCATGTCCACGCAGATCCAGAGCGAATACGCGGTGGTCTTGGGCGAAAGCCGGTGCGATATGATCCCACCAGTGCGCATGGGCCGCACCGCCGTGTAACAGTAGGAGGGGTGGAGCCGTGGGCATCCCCCATTCGAGGCAGTGCAAATCGACACCCTGGACGCGAATAAAGTGGCTGCGCGGTGTTCCTACAGGCGAAGCGACCCGCTCCCCCTCCACCCCATCGCGAGAAAGATGGGAGTTGTCCCTCTCTCCTCCTCGGTCCATCGGACCTCACTCATAGCGCAGCGCTTCGATGGGGTCGAGCCGTGACGCCTTGTATGCCGGATAATAGCCGAACACGATGCCAACCAGGGCTGAAAACAGAAACGATCCGACCACCGCGCTCGGCGAAAGCAGGCTGGGCCAGTGAGCCAAGTAAGCGATCACCCACGCACCGCTAATCCCGAGGGCAATCCCCACCACTCCTCCTACGAGGCTCAGGACCGTGGACTCGACGAGGAATTGCAACAGGATATGGCGCGCTTTCGCCCCGACCGCCATGCGCACACCAATCTCCCGCGTCCGTTCGGTCACCGACACCAAGGAGATATTCATGATGCCGATCCCGCCGACGAACAGCGCGATCGAGGCGACCGAGGCCAGCAGGATCGTCATCACTCGGCTGGCGCTCGCCGAAGCTGCCGCAATCTCCTGGAGGTTGCGGACGCTGAAGTCGTCTTCCTCTCCGGGACGAATCCGGTGGCGGACACGCAGCAGTTGGGTAATCTCTTCTTCGGCCTGCGCGGTCAGGTGTGGCGTATGCGCCGACGCCATGATGTAGTTGACTACACCGGGAATCTCGCCGCCGATCAATTTCCGCTCCGCCGTCGTAAAGGGAATGACGACCGTATCATCCTGGTCTTGTCCCCAACCGGTCTGCCCCTTGGGCGCCAGCACTCCGATCACGCGGAAGGGAACATTGTTGATGCGGATCAGCGCGCCGATCGGGTCCTGACCGGGTGCAAAGAGGTTACGCGCAGCAGTTTCACCCAGCAGGCATACACGAGCGGCCGTCTCTTCCTCCTGCCGGGTGAAAAACCGTCCCGCTGCAACCGGCCAGTTGCGCACTGTGAGATAGTCCCCATTGACTCCCTGGATCGACGTACTCCAGTTCTGACCACCAGCAACGACCTGCATGGTCTGGCGCTTAATGTACGTCACCGATGCGACCGAGGGACACTCTCTGCCAATGGCCAAGGCATCTGCCACGGTCAGTGTCGGTGTCCCGCCGTAGCCGGAACGTGCCCCGCCGAAGGTCAGAGACCCTGGAATGACCGTCACGACATTGGTGCCGAGGCTGTTGATCTGCGCCTGGATAAATGCGTCCGCTCCTTGGCTAATCGCCACCATCGCGATGACCGCCCCCACGCCGAAGACAATGCCGAGCATGGTCAGGGTGGAGCGCAACGTATTGCGCAACAACGAGCGCCCGGCCAGAACGACAGCCATATGGAGAAAACGGAGGGACATACCGACAAGCACCCATCACCCGCGCGCAGCTCTCATTTCAGGTGCTGCCGAAAGAAGGCGATCATCCTGTCCCACGAGTCCCTGGCCGCCTCGGGATGATACGAGGCACGGTCGGTGCACATGTAGCCGTGATCGGCTCCAGGATAGACCTTCACCTCGGCCTGCTTGCCGAGCTCTTTGAGGCGGGCCTCGACTTTGCGCACCTCTTCCAGAGGAATAAAGGCATCCTTCTCCCCGTAGTTGAGGATCATGGGACAGCGGATTTTCTCCGCCAAGTCGAGCGGCACCATCGTCTGTCCACTGAACCGTCCCGGACTGCCGATCCCCCCGCCGTAGAACGGCACGGCCGCCGCAACATCAGCGGCATGCAGACAAGCGGTGAGGAAAGCAAGGCGGCCTCCCATACAGAAGCCAGTGACACCAATGGCACTGCCTCTCACGTACGGCTGCTGTTTGAGGTACTGGATGGCGCGACCGATATCCGCCATAGCCCGCTCGTCCGGCAGGGTGTTGGCCAGAGCAAACACTTTTTGCATATCTCCATAGGGAACTACCCGTTCTTGTTCTGGATAATAGAGATCGGGCGCGAGGCCGACAAACCCAGCCTCGGCAAACCGTCGCGTGATGTCCTTGATATTGTCGTTCAAGCCGAAGGCCTCGAAGAGAACGATCACCGCCGGAAACGGCCCAGTCCCCTCTGGGCGCGCTACGTATGCGGGCAGCTGCGGGGTACTGCCGATGTTCACCATTTCCGTCTGCACAGCCATGACGCACTCCTCCTTGGCGAAAGATAAGTTGTTCTACCATGTGCCTGCACGCGCAAACAAGGAAGACGGACCCATCACCCCGCACGGTGCTGCTCTCCTCTTTCCGCTTTTGACACTTGACAGATCTAGTGTCGCGCAGCACGTTCCTTATAATAAGGGCGAGGTGCATGATGGATAAGAAGACCAAGTTCAACATCTGGTACGTGTTCATTGCGCTGTGGGGAGTGCTGATCTTGCACGGTCTGTGGGTCCAGGCGACCCGCCAGACCGAGCGCATTCCGTATAGCCAGTTCCAAACCTATCTCCAGGAAGGGCGGATCGCAGAGATTCGCATCAGCGATCGCTATATCCAAGGCAAGCTGAAAGATCCGCCTGAAGGTCACCCAGCCCAGTTTGTGACCGTGCGTGTGGACCCGGATCTGGCTAAACAGTTGGCGGCTCACAACGTGACCTTCGCAGGCGAGATCGAGGACACATTCTTGTACGATTTGCTCTCATGGATCGTGCCGGTGCTGCTCTTCTTTGGCTTATGGCTCTTCCTGATGCGCCGCTTCGCGGAGCGGCAAGGGCTGGGCGGTGGCTTCATGGCCATCGGCAAGAGCAAGGCCAAGATCTATATGGAAAAAGACGTGAAAGTCTCCTTTGCCGACGTGGCGGGGGTAGAAGAAGCAAAAGCGGAATTACAAGAGGTTATCGAGTTTCTCAAAACCCCGGAGAAGTTCCGTCGCCTCGGGGGCAAGATCCCCAAAGGCATTCTTCTCGTCGGCCCGCCGGGGACGGGCAAAACCCTGCTTGCCCGTGCTGTCGCCGGTGAAGCCGGGGTCCCCTTTTTCTCCATCAGTGGCTCCGAGTTCGTGGAGATGTTCGTGGGGGTCGGTGCGGCGCGCGTGCGGGATCTGTTCGAACAAGCCAAGCAGAAGGCACCGTGCATCATTTTCATCGATGAGTTGGATGCGTTGGGCAAAGCACGCGGGCTCGGGCCGGTCGGCCACGAAGAACGCGAGCAGACGTTGAACCAGCTCTTGGTGGAGCTCGATGGATTCGACCCACGGACGGGCGTGATTTTGATGGCGGCGACCAACCGTCCAGAAATTCTCGACCCGGCCCTCCTGCGCGCTGGACGCTTCGACCGGCAAATCCTCGTCGATCGACCCGACAAAGCCGGCCGCCTCGCCATTCTCAAGGTGCACGCGCGCGAGGTGCCATTGGCACCGGATGCCGATCTCGATGCGATCGCCGCGATGACTCCAGGCTTTGCGGGAGCGGATCTTGCCAACCTCGTCAACGAAGCGGCGTTGCTCGCGGTGCGGCGAGGCAAAGAACAGGTGGGCATGGCCGAACTGCAAGAAGCGGTGGAGCGCGTCATTGCCGGGTTAGAGAAGAAAAACCGCGTGCTCAGTCCAAAGGAAAAAGAACGCGTCGCACACCACGAGGTCGGACATGCGCTGGTAGCCCTGTCCATTCCTGGGTCGGACACCGTGCAGAAGATCTCCATTATCCCCCGCGGGATCGCGGCGCTTGGCTATACCTTGCAATTACCCACCGAAGATCGTTTCCTCATGACGAAAGCGGAGCTAGAGAACAAAATCGCCGTGCTCCTAGGGGGACGGGTGGCAGAGGAGCTGGTCTACGGCGAAATCTCGACCGGTGCGCGCGACGACCTCTTGAAAGCTACCGATATCGCCAAGAGCATGGTCAAAGCCTACGGCATGAGCACGAAACTCGGCCAGGTGAGCTTCGACGGAGAGCGCCAGGCGCTGTTCCTCCACCCCCACCAATCTCCCGGGGGAGGAGACTATAGCGAAGAGACAGCACGCGAGATCGATTGTGAGGTGCGGCGCATCATCGACGAACAATACCAGCGGGTGACGACCCTGCTGCAGTCCCGTCTGTCTGTCTTGCGCCAGGCCGCAGCCGTGCTCTTACAAAGAGAGACCATCAGCGGCGAAGAACTCCGAGCCATCGCCGCCGGGATCGATCTGCAACAGGAAGGCAACGGGGCTGCCGCCACCGTCACCCACTAAGATCGGGTCTGCCGGTCGCGCTCCTCTCCGGCCGCGCACGCGGAGCACGCAGCCCCTGCTGAGTTCACGACAGCTTCCGTCGCCCACCGGTCCTGCTTCCGCTCCAGGGGGATAAAAACTGCTCTGGAATGGCGAGAGCAGCCAGGAGATACGGCGCTACGTGTCTCCTACCGTTGGCCTGTCTGCTGTGCCCACAGGGCTTGCGCCTGTTCCCAGCCCACCACGGCGAGCGTATTGCCCTCGGCATCGATAAACTGCAACGGGCCGAGGAACGTCATATAGAACTCACTATCTTCGAGGAAATAGGTCCGGTCATGGCGTGCGTTGCAGGCCTCATAGCCATAGCCGACGGCAGAGGCCGTAGTCCCACCCTTTTCCGCTCCCCCGCGCACTTCCATTTTGCCTTTCGTCAAAAAATACTCCCCCGGACCGAGATGGATATGGCGTGCAAACGAAGATCCCCGTGGACACTCGAAAAGAGCGGTCCAGGCACCTACCTCGGGTGAGACGTGGAGGAGTTTCCAGCGAATCCCGCCACTGCCAAACTCCGCGGGAAACGGCTGCCACGGCACACTGCTGACGTGCACGTATTCATCCATGGGACGTGTCTTCATCGGACTTCCCTCCTGTGGCACGGGGTGTTCACCACCTTGTCATACCGTGATGAGGCAGCAAACTCAAACAACAGAAGCGTCCGCCAGATCGTGCGGACCAGCCCTATTCGTATCTCTAACCGCGCTTGGATCTGCCACGGTTCAGGGAGTCCGCGCAGCCAACCGTTCACGCACGCGTTCGATCCGCTCGTTGCCCCAGAACAACTCTCCCCTCACCACATAACTCGGCACGCCGAACACTCCCATGGCCTCGGCCTCGGCGCGGATGCGATCGTGTTCCTGTCGTCCCTCGCCGCGGAGATAGTCGAGAAACCCTGCAGTATCGATGCCGACCTCCTCCAGGACGCGCTGAATGACCAGCGGGTCCTCGATGTCGAGCTCCCGCTTCCAGAAGCGCTCATAGACCACCTCGTGGTACGGACGAAAATTCCCCTGTCGGCGGGCGTATAACATGCCGATGTGGGCAATAGAGGAATCGAAAATCTTCCGCGGACCTCTGATGATCAGCCCCCGACGGTTAGCCTCGCGGCGGCAATCCATGTAGGCATAGCGCACGCGCCGCCACTGGTGGGCAGTGCGGGCCTCCTGCACAACCCGCCCGCTCTCATCCACCTCTGCCGAACCGAGAAAGCTGGGAATATCGAGCGTATAGGGTAACCATTCCACTTCGACGTCAAAGGCCTCTTGCAAGCGGAAAGTCTCTTCCTGGGCGAGATACGCATAGGGGCTCTTATAGTCGAAATAGTGGAGGACCTTTTCACGTGCCATTGTTCCCCTCCGCTGGTCAGCACAGGCCGTCGTCTCCGACGCTCACAGCGCTCAGGATACTCTCGTTATGCGCTTGCCGCGACCGTGTGTCGAGAGGGGCCGGCCACTGCGTGTTGACCCACAGCGGGCGGACATGGTAGAGAACACGTTGGTGTTTCTCCTGCGATGGTCGTCTCTAGATGAGTCAGAAACCGTGCCTCTGCACGCAAAGCAAATGCGAGCCCTCAACGGGAGGACCCTATGCAGTTCAGAAAGCTCGACGAGTGGGAAGACCATAGCACGGTGCCGGGTGGGGATGAGGTGATGTTACTCGAAGCAGTCGACGCCCCTGATCACGTCATGTGTCTGCGGGTGTCGTTTGCCGATCTGACCGAGGAAGAATTCAACGCGCTCGAGGATGGAGAGGTTATCGAGCTGCGCTAGATCTGCATCCTTTCTGCCTGCAAAAAACACTCGTTGATCTTTGTTCCTCCGCTCGGAAAGGAAACGGCCCGCCCTCACGCGGAGACGATCTCCAACAATTCCGGGATGCGGCGAATCACGTGTTGCGGTCGGGGACCGTCAGTCAGAGGTTCCCGATCGGTGCGATCCCAGATCAACACGGATCGCAAGCCGAGGCGACTGGCCCCAGCGATATCTTGCTGCAGCGAGTCGCCCACAAAGAGCGCTTCCTCAGGGGCACAGGCTGCGCGGCGGAGCGCCTCCTGAAAGATGCCAGCATCCGGCTTGCACGACTTCGCCTCTTCGCTGCAGAGCAAGGAGTCGAAGTACCGCTCCAATTGTCCGAGTTCGACGAAATGGTCGAGTTGCTCCTGGTCGGCATTGCTCACGATCCCCAAATGCAATCCCCGCTGTCGCAATGCAGTGAGGGTCTCGTGCACGCCGTCGCGCAAGGCGAAGTCGCGCGCTCGCCGTTCACGCTGCCGCTCCCAATACTGTTCCAGGAGGGCATCGGTCAGCCTCCCCCCTAAATCTCGGGCCATAGCCAGCAACACATCGCGAAAGAGATCGCGGTGGAGATAATACGGACGGGGAAGGTACTCGTAGAACACACGTTTGAGGGCGGCACGATAGGTTTGCAAGACTACCTGGGGTGCAGCAGCGATCCCCGCTTCCCGGGCAAGTGCGAGCAGATTGTCGCGCTCCCCTTGAGCCAGAGTTGCATAGTCGATCAAGGTGCCGCCAAAGTCGAACAAGACAGCCCGAATGCGCGCCATTCTCACCTCTTTTGGGCTCGGAGAAAGGAGAGTGACAAGAGACAGGGGGATCACCAGTGGATATCTTGCTCCCCTGCAGCCCATGACAGAGGCGGGAGACCATCGTGCCCAGCTTGCGGCACCGCCTCTCCGGGCGTCAGATAGGCAGCGAAGATTTCAGCAGGGAGGCAACGGCGGCAGCCAAAACGGCGATAGGCGACGGCAAAGGTATTGGCCCGTCTCAGCGCACGCAGCACTGCACGGGAGGAAGGGGACTGCTGTGACACATCTTCTGCGAGTCGCCTCAAGCAAATGCCGAGCACCTCGCACTGGCGACACCTCGGCTCGGTCAGAAAGTCACACAGCGCGTCAATAGTGGCAACCATCCTCTCGACCGTAGGGGACTGGGGGGCAAGCGGCATGAGCGAGGTTCCTCCTTCCTGTCTCAGCTGGATAACACGGCACGGAGCAGGCAAGCAAGAGACGCCCCTTTTGGCTTGACAACTCCACGGACGTTTGGCTAAAGGCGTACACATAGGCTACGCAGGAGCGGCCGCTGGTGCCGCAAGATTCACACCCGAAAGGAGGGACATACGATGGCCTATCGTATTATTTCTGCCGACTCCCACTTTGTGGAGCCCCCGAACATGTGGGCTGAGCGCATGGACCGCAAGTTCCGCGACCGCGCTCCCCACACCGTCCGGAATCTCAACGGCAAGGAGGGAGAGTTTTTCGTCTGCGAGAACATCACGCCGGTGCCGGTGGCGGGGTTTTTCGGCTCCGGCAAGAGTTCGGAAGAGCTGCCCGAGCACACGAAAAAAGGGTTCGAGGTCGCGCCCAAAAGCGTCTGGGATCCGGCTGAGCGCCTGAAAGACCAAGACCGCGACGGGGTGAGCGCCGAAGCTTTGTATACATCAATGGGGATGTTGCTGTTTGGGCTGCAAGACGCTGAACTACGGGCTGCCGCCTTCCGCGCGTTCAACGATTGGGCGGCGGAGTACTGCAGTTACAATCCCAAGCGACTGGTGGGGTTGGGAGCGATCACGCTGGAGGATATTCCTGCGGGGGTCGAAGAGCTCAAGCGCATCGCCAAGAAGGGACTGCGCGGGGCTCTGATCTGGGGCGCGCCACCGGATGATCGACCGTACAGCAGTCGCGAGTACGATCCGTTCTGGGCCGCGGCACAAGATCTCGACATGCCCCTCTCGCTCCACATTCTCACCGCACGGCGCGGGCACGGGATCGATTTCGGTAAAATCCTCCACTCCTACATGAGCCTGCCGCACGAGATTCAGATCACCCTCGCCGATATGGTGTATGGAGGTGTGTTCGAGCGCTTCCCCAAGCTGAAGATCGTCTCGGCCGAGAACGACGTCTCCTGGTTACCGCACTTCATGTACCGCCTCGACCACGGCTATGATCGGCTGCGGCACTTCGAGAATGTCCAGCTCTCGCTGATGCCAAGTGAGTACGTGAAGCGGCAAATCTGGGCGACGTTCCAATTCGAGGATGTGTGGATCGACCTGCGGAACCGCCTCGACATCAACAAGATCATGTGGTCGTCCGATTATCCCCACACCGACTCCCCGTGGCCACGCTCACGGGAGTATATCGCCGAGCACTTCAAAGCCGCGCCCGAGCAAGACGTGGCCAAAGTGGTGGGCGGGAATGTCGCCGCGCTATACGGGATAGAATAAGCAAAAGGGCAGGGCCTCTGCCCTGCCCCTATGACGGCCAGGAGCAGGAAGCACCGGGAGTTGCCCCGTAGGCGAAGTGTGTGTTGCGACCTGCGGGACTGCTGTGACAACACCTACCCGCCTGCGATCCCTACCATGAAGGCGATCACCTCGCCGTCTTCGAGCGTGTCGTTGATACTGATCCGTCGCCCCTTCGAATCGAGGAACAGCGTGCCTTTGTTGTTGAGATCCTTGGTCTCGGGGTCGATCAACAGCGCCTCCATGCGCGGCCCGTACTTTTGCGTCAGCAGCCGCGCCAGTTCAGCAACCGACGGCTGTTCTAGCTGAAAGGTTTCCTCCGCAACCTTGGTAATCTCGCGGAAGCGGGCTTGATACTCTGCACGGACCGTGATCACCGTCGACTCTCCTCCGCTTCATTTGGCAACTTTCTCGCTCTCGGCAACGGGCGTGATGACCTGGACCACACGTCGTGTCGCTGGCCGATCCTCGATCAACGCCCCTTCTGCCGCCAGCACCTCGGCAACCTCTTCGAGTCCCAGCTCCTCCAGCTTGCTGCGGGTCTGCAGGCCGGTGCGTTTGTCCCACCCGCGCCACTCGTAGTACTCGTCCAATACCTGCTCGAACATATCGGCGGCCACCCGGCCTTTGTACGGCCCCTCTGGGCACGGCTCATACATCCACCGTTCGCAGATAATGTCGTGCTCGCGACGCATGCCCAGACGCGAGTTGAACGCCTTCTCCAGGTTGCAGATACGCTCCCCGTCGCGCAGCCGCTCTTCTTTGCTCTTCTCGATGCCAGTCACCTCGGCATAGGCCTGCCCATAGTAGCTCTCCGGCGCGTAGCCGAGCGGATCTAACAGCCAGTGAAAGATGCACACGCCGTACGAGTTGATCAGCGCGACCTGGTTTTCCAGGATCGCCGTGCTGGCGCCTTTCAGGTCAGGGATAGTCGGATCCCCCGCTTCCGGGCGGCCGAAGTAGGCGTTGGACAGATCCTTGCGCTGAAACTTTTCGATCAGCCCGATACCCTTCAGATGGTCGGCACCGCGCGAGGCCACAGCCATATTGTTCATCCAGGTGGGGAAGGGACGGAGCTCCTCGGTGAAGCTGGCACCGCCCTTGCCGTAAATGGCGTACTTCACCAGATTCTCGCCCTTCTTCTGCGAGAGCGCCAGCGCACCCCAGTAGGCGCCGTCGCGAAACAGGCGGCCAAAGAGCGTGTTCTGGTAGGCGAGGCTGGCCAGCATCT
>JANWXO010000120.1 GCA_025057295.1 Candidatus Binatia bacterium
CATCGACCAGCGACCGCAGGAGTTCTTTGCTCTGCTGGTCCTGTTCGATTTGGGCGATCACATCGGTAATCGGCTTCAACACCGCAGCAGGATCCTGGAGACGAGCGGTGATCTTGCTCAACTTATCCACGTCCTTCAGCTCGGTCGAAGCGTAGAACGACAACTCTTTCTCTCGCCGCTCCGCCGGGACGGTGCACTGGGGAATTCCGCCCAACTCCCGCAGCCGCGCTTCCAGAATCTGCGCGTGGTAGGCTTCGCGTTGTTGAATGGCGCGCAACCCTCCTTTGACACACTCTAAGTCGCTCACCGCAATCCAGCGGTTGAGATATTCGGCGGCGAAGCTTTCCGCACAGCGGAACTCGTCCAAGAGGTGCATGATCATCTCCGACTCGGTGGCATGGCTCTGCCCATTATAGGTGTAGCGCGGCTGACCGCTCTGCAGCTCGCGCATCTGCTCCTCGAAGAGCTCATCGGAAATGAGCCCTTTGCGATAGGCCTTGAGGAGTTGCCGGACCTCGAAATCTCTGGTGACCATAGCATCCTCCCTCCTGAGAGATCGCATATCTTTGGTCGTGGTTATGACGACACTAAGCGATCATGGTGCCGGTGTCAACGGAGCATGGTCGATGATCAGAGTTTAGGCACCCTTTCCTCAGCGTGCCGCTCTTCTAGGCAGGGTCTCTTCTCCCTCGCGCTCAAACCGCTGGATTTCCCAGATTTTTCGTCCCCCTGCAGCTGGTACAGCCTTTGCTCACGATCGCAATCTGTCTCTACACACGAGAGCTTTTTCAGGGAGGACAGGGAATGCGGAAAGTGTGTTTGTGTCTCGCGTTGGTTGCGCTCGCAGGCGGGCGGGCGCTGGCCGGTGGTGACGACGATGCGTTCTTCAAGGATACCATCCGAGCCATGCAAGAGCGGATCAAACAGCTGGAAGAAGAGGTGCGGCAACTGAAAGCCCAGCAACCAGTACCGGCCTCGGCACCTGCCGCAGACCTCGGGCCGATCGAACAGCGGCTGAAAACGCTGGAAGATGGGGTCGGTCTGCTGAAGGGCATCGAAGTCGGAGGCATGGTCTACGGTTCCTACAACTATAACTTCAATAATCCCGACTCGAAGGATAACTCCCTGCGGATCTTCGATACACGGGCGAACAATTTCACCTTGGACCTGGCGCAACTCGCCATCTCCAAACAAGCCGAAGACGGTCTCGGCTTCATGCTCAAGCTGAACTACGGCCGGACTGCACGCCTGATCCAATCCGACTGGAACGGCGACGGCACGTTTTCCAACGGCACGAGCAACTTTGACGTACAGGAAGCCTACCTGACCTATACCGCCCCCCTGGGCAAAGGGGTGGGCATCAAGGCCGGGAAATTCGTCACCCTGCTGGGAGCAGAGGTGATCGAATCCCCGCTCAATTACAATATCTCGCGCTCCTTTCTGTTCGGTCTCGCCATTCCCTTCACCCATACCGGGGTACTGTTCTCGTACCCCCTGCACGATATGGTCAGCATCACTGCAGGCGTGGTCAACGGCTGGGACAACGTCATCGATTCCAACAAAGGGAAAACTTTCCTCGGCAGCCTGGCCTTTACTCCGGCGGAGTCCCTGACGTGGACCTTCAACGGGACCTTCGGCCCCGAGCAAGCCAACCGCGGGGGGTCGAAACGAGGGGTGTTCGACACGGTCCTGACGTACAAGCCGATCAAACACCTCGATCTCGTACTCAATTACGATTATGGCTCGGAGACCGGGCTGCTCGCCGGCGATCGCACTGCCGAGTGGTACGGCGTTGCTGGCATCATCAGTATCGGCGGAGCGCTGCTGCACCCCAACTGGGAAGCGTTCTCGCTGGCACAGCGCGCCGAGTGGTTCGCGGATCGCGACGGCACCCGGACCGGCACCAGGCAAGATCTGTGGGGACTGACCACGACCCTCAAGTGGGCACTGACCGAACGCTTGTCCCTGCGCTTCGAGTATCGCCACGACGAATCCAACCGCACGGTCTTCTCGCAAAAACGCTTCCTGACTCCGGACGGGCCGCTGTTCCGCTTCCTGCGGGGTCAGGACACGATCGCGACCGAGCTGTCGTACAACTTTTACTAACCGCTACAGGAGGCCGGTATGAAAAAGATCGAAGCCATCATCAAGCCTTTCAAACTCGACGAGGTCAAAGAAGCGCTGTCGAGAGAGGGCGTACAAGGCATGACGGTCTCCGAAGTCAAAGGCTTCGGACGGCAGAAAGGTCACACAGAGTTATACCGCGGAGCCGAGTACGTCGTGGACTTCTTGCCCAAGGTGAAAATCGAGGTGCTCGTCGAGGACGACAAAGCCCAGGCGGTCGCAGACGCGATCGTCGCCACTGCCCGTACCGGTCGTATCGGCGACGGCAAGATTTTCATCCTGCCGGTGGACGAGGCAATTCGCATCCGCACGGGTGAGCGCGGAGCCGACGCTATCTAACCAGCAACTGGTCACAGAAGGAGAAGGTTATGGATCACGCAACCAGAGCACCATTCCGCACGACGGTTTGTCTCTCTCTGCTGCTGTTCTGCATGCTCTCCCTCGCCCTCCCCAGCTGGGGGCAGGAGGAGGCGACGGCCACGCCGGCTACGGCGGAACAAGTCGCCGAGCTGCTGCAAACCCCCAAAGTCATGGTGGACACGGTGTGGACCCTGCTCGCTGCCATGCTGGTCTTCTTCATGAACTTGGGGTTCGGCATGGTAGAAAGCGGTCTGTGTCGGGCGAAGAACTGTGTCAACATTCTCGCCAAGAACTTCATCGTCTTCGGCGTGTCCTCTCTGGCCTTTCTCATCCTCGGCTGGGGACTCATGTTCGGCGACGGCAACGGGTTCTTCGGCACTCAGGGGCTCTTCTTCCTCAACGGGGCGGATAACAGTCCAGCCAGTGGAGATGCCTACAGCGGCGTGTACAGCGCAATCGCGTGGGCGACGATCCCGCTATGGGCGAAGTTCTTCTTCCAACTGGTGTTCGCTGGAACCGCGGCAACCATCGTCTCCGGCGCCGTCGCCGAACGTATCAAATTCCTCTCGTTCGTCGTCTTCTCTTTTGTCATGGTGGGGGTCTTGTACCCTGTGACCGGTCACTGGATCTGGGGGGGAGGATGGTTGGCGAGTCTGGGATTCTGGGACTTTGCCGGCTCGACGGTGGTCCATTCCGTGGGAGGATGGGCAGCCCTGGCTGGCGTGCTGCTCCTCGGACCACGCCTGGGCAAATACACCAAAGACGGGAAGGTGAATCCCATCCCCGGCCACAACATGACCGCGGCAACGATCGGGGTGTTCGTGCTGTGGCTCGGGTGGTTCGGCTTCAATCCGGGGAGCACGATGGCGGCTGACGCCAAGGCAATCGCCCACATCGCCGTCACGACCAATACCGCGGCAGCCGCTGCTTCGCTCAGCGCCCTCCTCACCGCCATCGTTCTGCTCGGCAAACCCGACCTGTCGATGATCCTCAACGGTTGTCTCGCCGGGCTGGTGGCGATCACCGCCCCCTGTGCCTGGGTGAGCGTCGGGAGTTCCCTGATCATCGGGTTGATCGCCGGCGTGCTGGTCGTGGTCTCGGTGCTCTTCTTCGACCGCATCAAAGTCGACGACCCGGTCGGGGCGTTGTCCGTCCATCTGGTCAACGGCGTCTGGGGAACTCTGGCGGTGGGCCTGTTCGCGGACGCCGCTGCGGCGCCGGTCACCGGTCCGGCGAACGGCCTGTTCTTCGGCGGCGGAGTGACACAGTTATGGAATCAGCTCGTCGGCGTGGTTGCGGTCGGTGCGTATACCTTCGGTGTCGGACTGCTCGCGTGGGCAATCATCAAGGCTGTGATGGGCATCCGTGTCTCGGAGGAAGAGGAAATCGAGGGGCTGGACCTCGGCGAGCACGGCAATCTTGCATATCCAGACTTTCAAGTCGTCACCGTCAGCGGGCTCCACGGTGTGAGCATCCCCGGTGGCCACGCCGCTATGGCCACCGTGCGTGCGCTGAGCATGAATCCAGAAAAGGCATAGCCGTGGCAGCAGCTTTGCGGATAGGCATGCAGGAGGAGAGGCAGGTGCCACCCGCCTCTCCCCGGAGTCCGTGCGATGAACGCCTCGCAAGAACGCCTCGAAACCCTCTTTGCTATCGCCAGTGACATCTCCTCCACCCTGCAGCTCGAAGAAGTGCTCCAGCGCGTCGTCGCCCATGCCTCTCGCCTGATGGACGCGCGGGTTTGTTCGCTGTTACTGATCGACAAAGAGGCAGGTACCTTGCGTCCTGCCGCGACGCACGGAGCGAGCGCAGCCTACCTGGCACAGCCCGATCGAGAAGTGACCGCCAGCCTCACCGGTGAGGTGATCCAAACCGGCCGCCCCTTGTATATTCCCGACGTGCGACAAGAGACGCGGTACCCTGTCTCCGAGCTCGCCCGGCGAGAGGGACTCTGCACGTTATTGTCCGTCCCGCTGCGCACCAAAACCGCGATCATCGGTGTCCTCAACGTGTACACGGCTGAACCGCGCCGTTTCGACGAGAACGACATTCGCCTGCTCACCTTGCTGGCGAGCCAATCGGCCATCGCCATCGAGAATGCCAGGTTGCACCGTGACGAAATGGAGGCGCGCGAACGACTGCGACAGTCGGAGAAACTCGCTGCTCTCGGCAAACTCTCCGCTGGTTTTGCCCACGAGTTGCGCAATCCGTTGAACACGGTCAGTATGCTCGTGTACGCCATGGCGCAGGAGATCGACCCGCACGGGCCGCTCGGTGCCGATCTGCAAGTGGTCCAGGGGGAACTGCGGCGCATGACGCTGTTGATCGAACAGTTCCTCGAGTTTGCACGGCCCAAGCCACCGCATTTCCAGCGCCACCGTCTCGAGGAAATTCTGCAGGAGACCCTTCTTCTCATCGGGCCCGAAGCGCGCGCTCGGCGGGTGGCGATCTATACGGAGATCGAGAAAGATCTCCCTCGCGTATGGGTCGACGGAGCGCAGATCAAACAGGTGTATCTCAACCTCCTTCTCAATGCGCTCCAGGCCATGCCCCACGGCGGGAAACTGACGGTGCGCATCCACGCCAGCGGCGGCAGTGTGTTGACGGCGATCACGGACGAGGGCGGCGGCATCCCTCAGGACGTGCGCGCCAACCTCTTTCAGCCGTTCTTCACGACCAAATCGGGCGGCACTGGGCTGGGACTCTCGATTTCCCAGCGCATTATTGAAGGGCATAACGGGCAAATTCGTTTGTTCTCTCAAGCCGGCGTGGGGACGACGGTGGTCGTCCGCCTCCCGCGATAACGTATGGAAAAGATTCTCATCGTTGACGATGAACGGAACGTGCACTACTCGTTTCGCCGGGTGTTCGGCAATGAGTACGAGGTGATCTCCGCGTTCTCCGGGGCGGAGGCGTTGGAGAAAGCCACCGACGAAACCCTCCGGCTGGTGTTGATGGACGTGCGCATGCCCGGCCGTGACGGTCTCGATACCCTGCACGCTCTGAAACAGCTCCGCCCCGAACTGCCGGTGATCATAATGACGGCGTTCGCGTCGGCCGAGACCGCCATCCGCGCTACCACCCTCGACGCCGAGGACTATGTGGTCAAGCCTGTTGATGTAGACAGCCTCAAGCGGCTCATCGCCACCGTGTTACGCCGTCGGGCGCCCCAGCCGGCTCCGGCCGAGCTGCCGGTCGTCGCCCTGGACAATAGCGCCGTGCCCATCTTAGGCCACAGCCGGGTCATGCAGGAAGTGTACAAGATCATCGGCAAAAGTGCGGCGCGCGATGTCACAGTCCTGATCACCGGCGAGAGCGGCACTGGCAAGGAGCTCGTCGCGCGGGCGCTGCACACCTACTCACGCCGTGACAAAGGACCGTTCCTCGCCATCAACTGCGCCGCGATTCCGGAAACTTTGCTGGAAAGCGAACTGTTCGGTTACGAGCGGGGAGCTTTTTCCGGCGCTACCGAGGCCCATCCAGGCAAATTCGAACTGGCCCACGGCGGCACTCTCTTCCTCGACGAGATCGGTGACATGCCTCCCATGCTCCAATCCAAGCTGCTGCGCGTGTTGCAGGAGCGCGAACTCTACCGTCTCGGCGCCCGCGAACCCCGGCGGGTCGACGTTCGGATCATCGCGGCGACCAACCAAGATCTCGAATCCCTGATCCGCAGCGGCCGCTTCCGCGAGGATCTCTACTACCGCCTCAACGTCGTCCGTATCGTCCTCCCCCCCTTGCGGGAGCGCGAGCAAGATGTCCTTCTCTTGGCCGAGCACTTCCTGCGTCTTCATCGCCGCAGCGACGCCCAAGGACCGCAAGGGTTCACCGACGATGCTAAACGTAAGCTCCTGGAGTACTCATGGCCGGGCAATGTGCGGGAGCTGGAAAATGTCATCGCTGCCGCTGTGCTGCACGCCCGCGGGCGGCTCATCACTGCTGAAGACCTCGTCCTCACCGAGGTCTCTCTTCGTCCCGCAGAAGCAGCAGCTACCTCTCCCCCACCTGCCGGAACGACCCTCGAGAGCCTCTTTGCGCAGCACGCTGGCAATGTCTTCGCCACCACCGAACGCCTGCTGATCGCAATGGCGCTCGACCTGTCCCGTTGCAACCAGGTGCAGGCTGCCCGCTTACTCGGCATCAGTCGCAACGTGCTCCGCGATCGCATGAAACGATACGGCCTGTGAAGGAACGCCCAGCGTATGGAAAAGGCAAGAGTCTTCTAGGGCGAGGCAGGGTGCTCCCGTTTCCTGCTCGCGATCTTCGCCCGGTGCCAGACGTCACTACTGCCGCTCGCCTGACAGTGAGGGCAGGCGTGATCTGGTGTGTCCAGGTACCCCCGACCGTCACACTCTTGACAGAGGCTGTGGAGGAGGGCGAGCTTATAGTAAAAGTCGCTGAGGTCACGGATCCCGCGAAAAAAGGCCTTGATCTGCGCGACCACATGGTCTGGATAAAAAACCGGTCTTTCCGGAGTCCTAGGCGCTGCCTTTTCGTCCACCATACGTTACCTCTCACGTCGTCGCAGCAGAGACCACAACCACCAGGTTCCCAGACAGCATACCCCGGAGATCAGGGTAGCCGGGAATGCGATAGCCCCCTCTCCTCCCAGAACTCCCTCTATCGCTCCCACGAGCAGCCACAGCTGGACGAAGAGCAGGACGATCATACAGGCCATAGCCAGCGAGAGCGCGGTTGGGCGCTGGTGACGCCGCACGGCGGCACTGTCGCGAGGGCGACCTGCCGAGTGTAGGTTGGCAGGGTGCTGCATCCCTCTACCCTGCCGTGCCGGTTGCCCACAGCTCCTCACCGTGGCGGGTCAGCGACACGCGAGGCAGGGGCCGTCGAGGTGGTCCCGCCAGTACCCGGCCGTCTTCAGCAGCAAAGAGCCCCGCATGGCAGGGACAGTAGAGCCCCTGCTCCATGCCGCGGTAGACTACCGGACATGAGAGATGGGTACATTTCTGGCTATAGGCGACAAAACGGTCTGCCGACAAACGGAGCAGCAAACAAGGATCATGCAGGGTCGGATAGTGAAACAATTTTACCCCTCCCACAGGCACCTCGTTCACGGTGGCGATACGGGCCGGCGGCGGTGTCGCGTACCGCCGCCGCCACCACTCGCGCACGCCAACGAACCCGGTGCCGAGAAACAGCGCAGTGGAGATCAGGGTGAGAAAGGCCGTGAATTGGCGCCTGGTGACCTCATGGTCCTCTGTCCAGTTCAGTGGGAAGTCGTCTTGCCAGCGGTTCGTTATAGTGCTTCGCACCGTTCTCCTCCTCCGTCATCGTGCCATCGGCGCCCATCAGTCCTGTCGCCTACTTCAGTCCTCGGCCCCTCCCATGAAACCGACTACATCGAGCGCGAGCTCCTCGGTCGCCGCACCAACCATGAGATGGACCTTCGTTTTGACCACCTGACGACCGAAGACGAAGGTACCGAGCGGCTTTTCGCGCCGGTGTTGCGCCACCTCTTCCCGCGTGCCGTAATACAGGGCCCCACTGGGGCAGACAGTAGCGCACATCGGTTTCAACCCAACCGAGGTCCGGTCATAACACATGTCGCACTTCATCATCTGCTCGATCGTCGCCAGGTAGCGCGGCACTCCGAACGGACACGCCAGCACACAGTTGGCACATCCGATACACCGGGATTGCAGCGCGGACTGCACGATCCCTTCTCCGGTTTGCTTGATGGCATCCGTCGGACAGACGCGGGCACAGGTCGGGTCCTCGCAGTGCATACAGACAGTAGGGGTTGTCTGCGGGGACGACACGCGATCCACAAAGTCAAGGTGGATCATCGACACACCACGATGGCTCTCACAGTGGGCGCAGGCGTGCACGCACGCCTGGCAACCGATACAGCGCGAAGGATCGATGAAGAACTCCATCAGGAATGACCTGTCGCGACCGGATCCGCCACATCATCGGCCGCCGAGGAGAGTGGCGGTAACTTGTTTGTTCTCTCTCAGCCTGTCGGGTGCCGCCTTGCGCAAGCGGACCGCACACACTTTGAACTCAGGAATCTTGGCGACCGGATCTAGCGCACGGTTAGTGAGTCGATTGGCAGACTGCTCGCCCGGCCAGTGATAGGGGATAAAAACAGTGTCGGGTCTGATGGTGCGCACGACCAAAGCTGGCAACGTTATCGCTCCACGCCGGCTTTCGACACACACCAGATCTCCGGTTTGCACCCCCAGCTGCTCAGCGAGAGAGGGGTGCAGTTCCACCTGGGGGTTTGGATATTGGTCCACCAACGGACCGATGCGCCGCGTTTGCGTGCCGCTGAGATACTGCGACACGACACGGCCGCTCGTCATGATGATCGGATACTCGGCATCGATATCTTCGGCCGGTGGGCGGTATTCCACCGCGTGAAAACGCGCCTTACCGTCAGGGTGGGCAAACACACCGTCGGCAAAGAGGCGTGGAGTCCCTGGGTGATCAGGGGTCGGGCACGGCCAGAAGATCCCGTTCTGACGTTCGATTCTCTCGTAGGTCAGCCCGCCGTAATCGACCGGGCCACCTGCTGAAGCCCGGCAGAGCTCACGAAAGATGTCCTCGGGCTCGGTATAGGGGAAAAACTCGCCCCGTCCGAGCCGTTGGGCGAGCTCCACCATAATCTGCCAATCGACACGGGCGTTCCCCGGTGGACGCACGGCCTGACGGATGCGCACGACCC
>JANWXO010000121.1 GCA_025057295.1 Candidatus Binatia bacterium
TCTGCCTCAACAGGCGGGAACAGGGGACCAAGCACTCCGGTCTGGTCCGTGGAGCACTCCGGGCGCGCGACGCCTGCAGGGGCACCAGGTCGTGCTAAGCCCACATAACGGCTCAGTGCGCGTGCGATACCGTCTGGGACAGAGCGCACGCGCGACGGACCAAAACCGATCGTCCGTGCACCACCGATCATCTCGAGCTGTCCAATAATCTCCTCAATTCGTTCCAGGCGGCTCATCGGCGACGGCAGCCGTAGGATGAGCGAGATCAACCGCCCCAACGCTTCCGCGTCGGCCTCGAGGTCCGATCCGGCTTTGCCAAGGCGCAGAAACGCCTCGAACGGTTCTTGCAGTCTGCCGTCATAGTTGATGGTGACGAAAGCTGTCCCTAGGGGGGTCTCTTCGCGAATTGTGACACCAGGAAGGATCGGCGGGCGAGGTGCAATCCCCGTCTCCCCTCTTGACGTAACCAGGTGCAAGGACCGCTCCCCCGTTGCGGTGAGGATATTTTCCCGCGCGCCGGCACGGTACACAGTGATTCCCTTACACCCTGCCTCCCACGCTTGACGATAGAGGCGCTCTACCGTCTCTGCCGTAGTGTCCGCTGGCAGGTTGATGGTGGACGACAGCGCTTGGTCGATATGACGCTGAATCGCCGCCTGCATCAACACCCGCTTCTCCGCATCAATCGTATGGGCGGTGACAAAATATTCAGGCAACTCGGCTGACGGAGAGCCGTGATCGCGATCGCGGTAGCGAGCGACCAGGGGATGGGTGACGTGAAATTCGGCCTGAGACAAGGATTCACTGCGACGGGTATAGGTGAGCGCGAAGATCGGCTCGATACCAGAGGTACAACCGGCCAGGGCGGCAATCGTTCCCGTAGGGGGGACGGTGAGGAGCGTCACATTCCGTAGTCCGTGCTGCCGAATCCTGTCGGTGAGGGACGGAGGGAAAGTGTGAAAGAAAGGGTTATCGAGATGGCGGGTGGAATCGAACAGGGGAAAAGGGCCTTTCTCGACTGCGAGGGCTACCGACTCGTCATAGGCCCACAGCTTCATCGCTTCGACCACCGCGGCCGCCTTCTCGATCGCCTCATCGGTATCATACCGCAACTGCAGTTGGCAAAGCATATCGGCCAACCCCATGAGACCCACACCGATGCGGCGTCCACGTTCTGCTGCTTCTTCTTGCTGCGGCAATGGGTGGTGGCCACGGTTCCACGTCAGTACGTCATCCAGGAAACGGACCGCCCAGCGGGTTGCTTGCTCAAGCGCCGGCAGGTCGAGGGTTGCCGCTGGAGTAAACGGATCGCGCACGAAGGCAGAGAGGTTCACACTGCCTAAACAGCACTCTCCATACGGTTCCAGCGGCTCTTCCCCGCAGGGGTTGGTCGAGACCACCGCCATATCCGGATAGCGGTCCGAGGCGGAGAATCGCTGGATGGTATCCCAAAACAGGCAGCCAGGCTCAGCCCAATCTCGCGCGCCCCGGATGAGTTCCCGCCAGAGCTGGCGAGCGGGGATGACACGGCGGATTTCGAGACGGTCTGCTGGACTTTCGTAGTGGAGGAGCCACTCCTCGTCAGCGAGGACGGCACGCATGAACGCATCGCTCACACGGACGGAGATATTGGCATAGCGCACGCGCTCGAGGTTCCGCTTGACCCGACAAAATTGCACGATATCAGGATGGGAGTCTCGCAGCGTGATCATCAATGCCCCGCGACGGCCTCCCTGGCCAATGAGACCGGTCGTGAGGGAATACAGCTCCATGAAAGAAACGGCCCCGGTAGAGGTGCGCGCAGCGTTGCGGACTGGCGCACCCGCCGGACGCAGAGACGAAATATCGACCCCACACCCTCCTCCGCGCTTGAACGTCTCGGCGAGTTCCCATGCGGTGTGATAGATCCCTTGAATGGAATCGGTCGGGGACGGGACGACGTAGCAGTTCAGGGCGGTGACTGGATTGACATTGCCAAGGGCATGCAGCACCCGCCCACCTGGCACCACGCGCCAGTCCGACAGCAGCCAGTAGAAACGTTCAGCCCAGATTGCTCGGTTCTCCGGTGCTTCCGTCCGCGCCAGCTCGCGGGCGACCCGGCGCCACATCTGCTCAGGGGTCTGCTCCAGCAGCGTGCCGGTCTCATCGCGCAACGCGTACTTGTCTAAGAAAATACGCGCGCGCAGCTCGTCCCCGGCAAAAGCGGCCAGCGTAGCAGGTGGCAGCGTGCTAGGGGTCTGCTCTGCATCCATCGTCCTTTCCTCCACAGGGAGCATGACGGAGACGATAGTAGGAGGGCAGGAGGGAGCAACCCGTCCATTCGTCCATCGAGAACCATACCTACGTCTTTTCTGCTGTTTCTGGGAGAGAGACCCGTGCCGCAGCCCGGCGTAAGCGATCCATAATCGCCCGGCCGATCCCGTTTTCAGGCACCGGCTCAACGAGAATGCGATCCAAGCCAGCCCGATCGAGCCGTCGGAGTGCAGCGAAGAGATTCGCCGCCGCTTGGCGCAGATCCCCGGTTGGCGACAAAACCTCGACGACGGTATAGCCCTCCACCCCTAACGGAGGGGTGAAAGACAGTAAGCCGACCCGTTCTCCCGCTGGCGGGCGTGGAATTGGCTCTCCAGGGGCGAGTAAGACCACCGGCACGTGGGGCGAGTAGTGACGAGGCAAGGTCCCAGGGGAGCGGGCGTCCGGACGCATCGTCACAGGTACCACCACCCGGCCGATGACTGCCTCGATATCTTCAACGGCAACGCCACCAGGACGAAGAATAACAGGCGTGTCATCAGTCAGCACGCAGACCGTTGACTCCACGCCAACTGGGCAGGGCCCGCCATCCAGAATCACACCGATGGCATCACCGAGCAGCTCTTGCACGTGGAACGCTGTGGTTGGGCTCACATACCCGAAGGGATTCGCGCTCGGCGCTGCGATCGGCACCTCGGCGGCTTGTAACAAGGCTAACGCCACCGGATGGGCCGGTACGCGGAGGGCAACCGTATCGAGTCCGGCGGTCACCAAGTCAGGAATCAGTGGCCGCTTCTTCACCACCAGGGTCAACGGTCCGGGCCAAAACCGCTCCATCAAGGCCAGGGCACGAGCATCGAGGTCAGCTGCATACAAGGCGGCCGCTTCCCGACCAGGGAGGTGCACGATCAGCGGATCAAAATACGGACGGTTTTTAATAGCAAAGACTGCTGCCACCGCACGCTCGTTGAGCGCATCGGCACCAAGTCCGTAGACTGTTTCCGTCGGAAAAGCCACGACCCGGCCAGCGCGGAGCTCAGCCGCAGCATACTGAAGCGCGCGCGGATCGGTACCGTCGAGAATCTTAGCCATTCACGTCAACAACCGTACCGTCTCCCGGCTAATCCAACGCCAAGTAGGTATAGCTCCCCAGTGCCGCTTCGTATTCTCGCACCAGGGAGTTCCCCCACTCCGGCTTGAGGCCTTCGCGGGCAACCCCTTCAGCGACACGCTGACGAAATTCTGCGACCATCTCTTCTCGCTCATAGCCAAAGACGCGCAATACCCCCTCTATGCGATGGCCAGGGATGATCTTGGTGATGTGGCAACTGCCTTTCCCATCCGCTACTACCAACACATCATGGACGTGGCCAAACAGGTTATGATAGTCCCCCATGACATCTTGATACGCACCGGTGAAGAACACCCCTAAATAGTAGGGTTTACCGTTCAGCGCGTGGAGCTCAAGCGATTCTTTAATATCGCGGAGGTCGATGAAGTTATCCACCTTCCCATCCGAATCACATGTCAGATCAGCGAGATAGCCCTTACGGTCAGGAATCTCGTTGAGACGGTGGATAGGCAAGATGGGAAAAAGTTGGTCGATGGCCCAGGCGTCAGGGATCGATTGAAAGACCGAAAAGTTACAGATGAACTTGCGCGAGAGCAAGCGTTCGACATCCTCGAATTCCTCCGGCATATGCTTTGCCATCTTGGCGTATTTCAACGCTCGCTCGCAGACCCCCCAAAACAGCTCCTGTCCTAACCCGCGATCCTCCAACGAAAGATAGCCGAGATTGAACAAGGAGAACATCTCGTCCCGTTGCTCGAGGACGTCGTGGTAGTACTCGCGATAGTTCTTCCCGTTGATGCCGGTGTAGAGATCGTACATTTCCTGGATCACCTGTGGCTTACTTTCGATATTGTCGACACGAATAGGACCGTTGGTCAGCGCCAGTTCGTTGACGACATTGAAGACCAGTACGGCGTGGGGACCGGCAATCATCCGCCCGTTTTCGGTGATGACGATCGGCTCATGTACGTTCTCGTTGTCACACACTTCTTTGATCGAGTAGATGATATCGTTGGCGTACTCCTGGACGGAATAGTTCACGCTCGACTCCGAGGCTGTGCGGGACCCATCGTAGTCCAGCCCTAACCCACCACCAACGTCGAGGTAATCGAGGTTCGGGCAGAGTTTGCGCAGCTTGGCATAGGTGCGCGCGGCTTCTTTCACCGCGTACTTGATGCGCTTAATGTCGGTCACCTGCGACCCGATGTGAAAATGCAACAAATGGAGACAATCGATCAGCCGCTCCTGGTGCAGGAGCTGCAGACACCTCAGCAGGTCAGGAGTGGTAAAACCGAACTTCGACAAATCGCCACTCGATTTCTCCCACTTGCCGCTGCCGCGGGCAGAGAGCTTGAGACGCAGCCCAATGAGGGGACGGATCTTGAGCCGCTTGGACAATTCCAACAAAAGGCGCAACTCAAACAGGCTCTCCAACACGACAAAGACTGTTTTCCCGAGCTGCTTCCCCATCAATGCCAATCTGAGATAGGCGTCATCCTTGACGCCATTGCAGATAATGGGGGACTCCCGGCGCCGGGTGAGCGCCAAGGCGATCATCAGCTCAGCTTTGCTACCGACCTCGAGGCCTAGGTTATACCGCTCGCCAAACCCCAAAACAGCCTGCACCACTTCTTTCTTCTGGTTGACCTTGATCGGATAGACCGGGATGTAGTCCCGACGATAGGCAAACTCCTGCATGGCGCTCCGAAACGCGCCGACCAGTTTCTTGATCTGGTAGTCCAAGATCTGAGGAAAGCGCAACACAACCGGTGTAGACACACCGCGCTGGCGCAATTGCTCGATGATATCTATGAGGGGCACGGGTGTCTCTCGCGTCGCTTCGAATTTCACTACCACTTCTCCTGCGAGGTTGACGTCAAAGTACTCGCTTCCCCAGTTTTGTACGCCATACAAATCGCTCGTCTCTTCCACAGCGTTCCGGGGAGCAGGCAACCGGGAGTCACTGTGGCGGCGTGCTCCCTCAGCCGGCAACTCAGAGAAACGCACCTCCTTGGTGTGTCGCACGCTATCTTTCAGAGCTTTCATTCGTACACGTACCCTCCCTCAGTCTTGAGTGTTGTGCGCCATGCGGGGAAGCGTAGCCTACGCGGCTATAACAGGGCCTGAGGGCCAGACCCGCCTGATACTGGCGAGGACTCCCTGCAGGAGTGAGAAACAACGAGGCGTAGAGAAAGCGCCGTTTTGCACCTTCTCCCAGAGATTCTGTCTGCCGACACGTGCGACTGCTCTTCTGGTCAACGTCGCTGGTTCCGCCTCTGTTTGGATCGTTTTTGCTCTCTGGAGAGATCTCTATATAAGACCTTTCTGCCCCCCTGTCAAAAGGTGGAGGGGAAATTTTTTTTCGCTCCATAGGACGGCATTGAGCATGGACGAACGATCCCCTACAATCCTTACCACTGTGAGTACACCGGTCTCTGCTTCTCAGCCCCTCAAGATCGGCCTTGTGCAGATGTCCTGTAGCGAGCAGCCTGAGGAGAACTTGGCCAAGGCGCTGGCGCGCATCCGTCAAGCAGCTCAGCAGGGAGCTCAGATGATCTGTCTGCAAGAACTGTTTCGCTCCCGGTATTTTTGCCAGCGCGAGGATGTACAGCACTTCCTGCTGGCCGAACCGATTCCTGGTCCGACGACGACCACTCTCAGCCGTGTCGCGGCCGAACAC
Source organism: Candidatus Binatia bacterium (assembly GCA_025057295.1). Lineage (GTDB taxonomy): Bacteria > Desulfobacterota > Binatia > Bin18 > Bin18 > JANWXO01. The sequence continues at coordinate 6,006 of JANWXO010000121.1, forward strand.
GGCGTGGTGATCGTCGCTCCGCTCTTCGAGAAACGTGCCCATGGGTTGTTCCACAACACCGCTGTCGTGCTCGATGCAGACGGTTCTCTGATCGGCAAATACCGCAAGATGCATATTCCCGATGATCCGCTGTACTACGAGAAGTTCTATTTCACCCCCGGCGACCTGGGCTTTCAGACTTTTCTCACCCGTTATGCCAAGGTTGGTGTGCTCATCTGCTGGGACCAGTGGTTCCCCGAGGGCGCCCGCTTAGCTGCGCTCAGCGGGGCCCAGATCCTCTTCTACCCAACCGCGATCGGCTGGCTTGACGACGAGGCGCCGGAAGAACGCCAGGTGCAGCATCAAGCCTGGGAGACTATTCAACGCAGCCACGCGATCGCCAATGGCGTCTATGTCGCCGCGGTCAATCGCGTTGGAAAAGAAGAAGGATTACAGTTCTGGGGAGCCTCATTTGTGAGCGACCCGTTTGGCCGCGTGCTCGCACGGGCCAGCCAGACGGAAGAGGAGACGTTGATCGTCTCCTGCGATTTAGGCCGCATCGACCAGGTCCGACAACAGTGGCCCTTCCTCCGCGACCGCCGAATCGATGCCTATGGTAACCTGACAAAGCGCTACCTCGACTAGAAATCCCACGTGAGAGGGGCTCTGCGGAACACCTGCCGCCTCCGTATGCCTCGTTCTACGCTGCCTGTTCTATGACTCACCGTCCTTTTTCTGCAGCTATCCTCCCCGCCCGTCTCGGTTTTCGTATGCCAGCAGAGTGGGAACCACACGCGGCAACCTGGCTCGCCTGGCCCCATAATCTCGACACCTGGCCGGGGAAGTTTACTCCGATCCCGGGGATCTATGTCCAGCTGGTCAAGCATCTCCATGTTCACGAACAGGTAAACATCTGCGTCAACAACACCGAGGCGGCAGCGCAGCTCCGCTCCCTCCTCGCGCAAGCCGGTCTCGACCTTGCCACTATCACCCTATACGAAATCCCGACGAATGACGCTTGGACACGCGATTATGGACCGATTTTCCTCACCCGTCTGCAGCACGACATAGTCGAATTGGCGGTGACCGACTGGATTTTTAACGCCTGGGGACAGAAGTACAGCCCATGGGACCTCGACGATATGGTCCCGCAGAAAATTGCCGCCGCCTTGCATCTGCCGGTGTTCGCACCCGGCATTGTGCTGGAAGGCGGATCGATCGACGTCAACGGCTGCGGCACGTTGCTGACCACCGAAGCGTGCTTGCTCAATCCCAACCGCAATCCCTCCCTCACTCGCGCTGAGATCGAAGAGTATCTCCGGGCGTATCTCGGGGTGCACAAGATCCTCTGGCTCGGCGAAGGTATTGTCGGGGATGATACCGACGGTCATGTCGACGATGTGGCCCGTTTCGTCAATCCGACGACCGTCGTCTGTGCAACGGAAGACGATCCGACCGATGCCAACTATGCCGCACTGCGGGATAACCTGAGGCGGCTGCAAAAGATGAGCGATCAGGATGGCCGGCCGCTGCAGGTGATCCCCCTGCCCATGCCCGCTCCCATCGCATATGAAGGGCAACGCCTACCGGCGAGCTATGCAAATTTTTACATCGCCAACGGTGTGGTGCTTGTGCCGATCTACCACTGTCCCCAAGACCAGCAGGCCTTGACTATCCTCCGGCAACTGTTCCCGACCCGTCAGGTGATCGGGATCGCCTGTACCGATCTCGTATGGGGCTTGGGTGCACTCCATTGCATCACCCAACAACAGCCGGCCGCTGACCGCGGCGCCCGGCTTGCAGACGGGAACCGGTAACTCCGCTCTCACCAGCCTCCCGTGCACCCACTTGCGTATGAGCGAGATGTAGCGTCGAGAAGAAGAAAATGGTTTAATATTGTTTGGTAACCGTGATCAACAATTTCGTCCGTCCCCCGCGAGCCGCCCCTAGACAGATGACCTGCCTAGGGGCGGCTTTTTTGTATCGCCTCACGGAAGAAAGCGCCCATGTCGATCAGTGCTGCCCTGCGGGCAGAGGTTGAGCGCCTCCGCCAGGAACTCCATTATCATAACTACCGCTACTACGTTCTTGACGATCCTGTCATCAGCGACGCGGAATATGACCAGTTGTTCCGCCGCCTGGTCGAGTTAGAAACGCAGTACCCAGAACTGCGCGACCCGCATTCCCCGACCCAGCGGGTCGGGGCACCGCCATTGTCTGAGTTTGCTCCGGTCCGCCACGCCGTGCCGATGCTTTCCCTCGCCAACGTCACGAGTCGCGAGGAGCTGCACGAGTTCGACGCACGTCTGCGGCGCTTCCTCAAAACTCCCGATCCTATCGAATATGTGGCGGAGCCAAAGATTGATGGGGTCGCTATCGAGCTGGTGTACGAACAGGGAAAACTCGCCGTCGGTTCCACACGCGGCGATGGCCTCATCGGCGAAGATATCACGCAAAACCTGAAAACAGTGCGTTCGGTTCCGCTCGTGCTCCTGCGAACGGCAGGAAAACCGCTCCCCAGGCTCCTCGAAGTGCGAGGCGAGGTCTTTCTCCCCATCGCAGCGTTTCGTCAACTGAATCGTGAACGGGCAGCCGCGGGTGAACCACTCTTCGCCAATCCCCGCAACGCCACCGCTGGTTCGCTCAAACAACTCGACCCGTCCGTGACTGCCAAACGACCGCTGGACCTGTTTTGCCACGGCCTCGGACGTATCGAGGGAATCTCCTTTCTGACCCACTGGGAATTTATCCAGGCACTACGAGATTGGGGTCTCAAACCCATTCCTCACAGCCGTATATGCCGGACCCTGGAGGAGGTGTTCGCCTTCTTTGACGACATGGAGCGACAACGCGACATCCTTCCCTACGAAATCGACGGGATAGTCGTGAAGGTCAACAGCTTCGCCTTACAACGCCAACTGGGAGAGATCGCACGCTCGCCCCGCTGGGCTGTAGCCTATAAATTCCCTGCCCGGCAGGCGACCACCCGTATTCTGCGCATCATTCCTTCCGTTGGCCGCACCGGTGTGCTGACTCCAGTCGCAGAGCTGGAACCCGTCAACATCGGCGGAGTAACCGTCAAAAGCGCCTCGCTCCACAATATGGATGAGATCGCCCGTAAAGATATCCGCATCGGGGATACTGTGTTGGTCGAA
>JANWXO010000122.1 GCA_025057295.1 Candidatus Binatia bacterium
TATGCTGTGGCAGTTTATGTGTCAGCGGCGCGGGGCAATTTTCTACAACGATGTTCCCGTTGCTCCGGGGACGGTCAACACTACCTTCCCGCTTCAGCGCACGAACTACGCCCCCCATTTTGGCGGCACCAATAATGACCGCGTCTATCGGCGGGTGGGAGAGGACACCAACGGTGACGGGGTGATTAATACCAGCGATCGCAATGACGACATTTGTCCAGTCGGCAGTGGCGCCGCGCCGTGGTGGAGACCGCCTTCGTGTCCCTGGCCGAATCCTTCTCCTCTGTCCACTTCCTGGTTTGTCGATAATGACTACCGCCGTGGCGGGTTCCGCAATAACCGTGAACACCGGTGGGTGCTGATGCTGAACGTGAATATCCGCGCCCTGTTGGAGTGGAATCAGGTCAATGGGAGTCCGCTGTTTGCGGCCAACGATAATACCGACTGGGGCCTGGTCATTTTCCTGTCGGTGCAGGGGCCGCTCGCGACCGCGCCGCCCAGTACCGCGAGCGTGCGATACGGGGTGCGTATCTTCGACTCGGCCGACCTGGATACGAGGGATGTGACTTTTCCAACGGGGCAACGCGACCCGACAGGACTGACGGTTGTCAGCGATCAGGCGATCTATATTCAGGGCAACTACAACTACTATCCCTCGCAGACAAACGCACAAAAATATCCTGCGGCTGTGATTGGCGATACAGTGAACGTCCTCTCGCAGGGGTGGGAGGTGCCCATGGGCGGGCTGAAAAATGACCTCAAAAGTGCAGCCACGCTCTCGAGCAACAATCGCAACGTTCCGGCGAACGACGGCTATACGGCACCGAACTCTGGTTGTGGCAGTGGAGGCTGTGCGAGCTTTACGACCGCGACGGCGCTCGGGATCAACGCGGCGTTTATCTCCGGGGTCGATAATACGGTTGGCAGCAGCTACAACGGGGGGCTGGAGAACTATCCGCGGTTTCATGAACGCTGGACCGGCCGGACGCTGAACTATCGGGGGTCATTCGTGAGTCTCGGGGTCCCCTTGCGGGCCAACGGTGCCTGGTGCGGGACAGGCAACACCTGTAATATCTATGATCCGCCGACGCGGGTGTGGGATTACGACGCCAACTTCAACGAGGTGGAAAAATTACCCCCGCTCACACCGATGATTACTTACGTGCAGCAACGGTTGTATACGCGGTTCTATAAGTAGGAGGAGAGCAGAGGGTCGCTCTGCACGGTCGTAGGGTTCTCTGGGGTGCTGATAGCCCAGGACGGACCACTGCCGCCTCCTTTTCACCCGCGCGTCATCTGCAACTATGGGACGTGGGATTTCTAGAGAAAGACCTCGATAAATTCCACTCCGTCTTTTGCCGCCTTTGATTTTGTCGGTTGTGGAAAGTTAATCAACAAGCCATAGGGGATGTTGAGGACACGCAGGTAGTTTTCGATCTGGACACGCTCTTTGTGACCGATGCTCTCGACCGCCTTGAGCTCGATGACGACCTTCTCGTTGCCGTCCCCGACGATCAGATCGGGTTTCCCCTCGCCGATGTAGAACCCTTCATAAAACACCGGCACCACCCGTTGCGCCTCGTATGGGATGCGGCGTAACCGCAATCCCACCTCGAACGCTTTCTGGTAGACTACCTCATCGAACCCGCTCCCCAGTTTCTCATAGATATCCTGGGTCAGTGCTCGCAATACATCCAGCAGCAGCATATCCGCCACCCCGCGCTTTTATCTTCGGTAGCGAAGCCTACTCTGAAGAGTGTGGTGGCGTCAAGCGCTCGCGGAGCAAAAGTCCTTGTCCGGTACGCTTGGACGTGCTAGAGAGAACCCAGGTTGTCGTCGAGTCACGACTGAGGGAGGGCCATATGCTCGCAGCGACTCTTCTCCGTGTGAATCTCAGCACTGGTCAAATCCGCAAAGAGACAGTGTCGGAAACGATTGTGAGGAACTTTATCGGCGGGCGCGGTGTGGGGAGCAAGCTCTTGATGGATAATATAGATCCGGCGGTGGACGCCTTCGACCCGCGCAACCCGTTGATTTTTGCTACGGGGCCGGTCACGGGCACCTATGCGCCGACTGGTGGCCGTTACATGGTGATTACCAAATCTCCGCTCACCGGTGCGATTGCCTGTTCGAACTCTGGTGGCTACTGGGGTCCGGCGCTGCGTTTTGCCGGATACGACTATGTGATGATCGAGGGCGCGGCAAAGGAGCCGGTCTATCTCTACATTCACAACGACAAGGTAGAAATTCGCGATGCCAAACACCTGTGGGGAAAAATCGTCGATGACACGGAGAATATCATCCGCGAGGCGACCCACCCTGAGGTACGGGTTGCCTCGATCGGTCCGGCTGGCGAAAACCTGGCGCGCACGGCGTGCGTCATGAACGACAAGGGGCGTGCGGCAGGCCGGTCCGGTGTCGGTGCGGTGATGGGGGCGAAAAAACTCAAAGCTATTGCTGTCCTCGGCACCAAAGGGCTCAAGATCGCTCACCCCGAGGCGTTTACCCGTGCGGTCCTACGTGGCCGGGATAAGTTGGTGAAAGGCCCCACGACTCAAGGCCTCAATATGCTCGGGACTGCCGGAACCGTCTCTTTCATGAACCAGCTCGGCATGTTGCCAACCAATAACTTCCAAATGGGCGTGTTTGCCCACGCTGCTGCGGTCGACGGGCCGGTCGTGAAGAAAGAGTATATGACCCGTAACCGTGGATGCCATAGCTGTATGATCCATTGTGGCCGGGTCACCAAGGTGACCGGACATGGCCGGTTTGACGGCAAAGGGGAAGGGCCGGAATACGAGACGATCTTTGGTGTCGGGACAGATTGTGGGGTAGGTGATCTTGCCGCTGTGATCAAGGCGAACTACCTGTGCAACGAGCTCGGCATGGATACGCTCGAAGCTGGCATCGCTATCGCAACGGCGATGGAACTGGCGGAAAAGGGGTACATCCCTGAAAGCGATATCGGCTTCAAGCTCACATTTGGCGATGCCAACGCGCTGATCGAGCTGCTCGAGGCTCAGGCCCACCGCAAGGGCGTCATCGGTCACTGGCTGGCTGAAGGTGGCTATCGCTTGGCCGAGCACTATGGACACCCGGAATTGTTCATGGGGTCGAAGAAGCAGGGGTTTGCTGCCTACGACCCGCGGGGCTCGGTCGGGATGGGGCTGGCGTACGCCACTTCGAACCGTGGTGCCTGCCATTTGCGCGGCTATACCGTGTCGGTGGAGCATTTCGGCAATCCGGTCAAACTGGACCCCTTTACGACCAAAGATAAGGCATACTGGCTGACGATCTTACAAAATACCACTGCGTTCGTCGATGCGTCGGGTATCTGCCTGTTCTCGACCTTTGATATGAGTCCGGGCGAGGACCTGACCGAAATGGTCAACGAGGTGTTGGGCGAGCGTGTGGCGGGCAGTCCAGAAGAGATGCTCAAAATCGGCGAGCGCATTTGGAACCTGGAGCGGCTGTTCAATAACGCTGCAGGCTTCACCCGGGCTGACGACAGTCTCCCCCCGCGGATCACCTCTGAGCCGCTCACCGAGGGAATGAGCAAGGGGCATGTCGTAGACCTAGAGCCGATGCTGAACGAATACTACCAGCTGCGCGGATGGGATAGTCAAGGGCGACCAACCCCCGAAAAGCTGCGCGAATTGGGTTTGGCGTAGCTCCTCGTCCCAAAAGACTGGTTACGAAGACGCGACCGCACGCCTTACGTCTCGACCGGCCGCGGCCAGCAAGGGTTCGAGTGTCGGTGACCTTACCGAGCGGGAGGACAGGGTGGGTGCGGTCGCCGTTACTTCGTATTGTTCGTGGTGGAAACCAGGTGTCGCACGCAGAAAAATGCGCTTTCCCAGTAGCCGTTCCAGGTCGTCGAGGCGCTCTCCCTCCTCATCGTACAGAAAGGTGATCACCTCTGGGTGGGCCTTGACGGTAATGATCCGCGCCGTGGGATGCAGATAAGTCGCTTTGCGGATCCGGCGCAGAATTTCTGCGGCTATAGTGGGAACCGAGCGGATAAACCCTTTCCCTTCGCAATAGACGCAGGGGTCGCACAGTTGCTGCAGCAAACTCTCGCGAGTGCGCTTGCGCGTCATCTGTACCAGCCCGAGTTCGCTAATTTTGCGTAAACTGCTGCGGTTTTTGTCTTTTTTCAGTGCCTCGCGCAGCGCCTCGGTAACTTTATTGCGGTTGTCGGCGCGCTCCATGTCGATGAAGTCAATGATGATCAGCCCGCCGATGTTGCGCAGGCGGAGCTGTTCGACCACGACTTTGGCCGCTTCCAAGTTGGTCTGCAACATCGTTTCTTCTTGATCGCGCTTGCCGACAAAGCGGCCAGTGTTGACGTCAATAGCGGTCAACGCTTCGGTATGGTCGATCACGATATGGCCGCCGGATTTCAAATACACGCGGCGGTCAAGAGCTTTCGCGATTTGTGGTTCGATGTTGTAGTGGTCGAAGATCGGCTCTGGACGATCATAGAGCTGAATGCGTCCCCCTAGCCGCGGAGCGAATTTCGTGACGAAGTCTTTCACCCGTTCGTAGTCTTGGGGGTTGTCGATGATCACCGCCTGCACCTCGGCCGTGAAAAGGTCGCGGAGGATGCGGAGGATGACATCCATGTCATCGTGCAGCAGGGCAGGGGCGTGACACTGTTCGCTCTTCGCGGTGATGCCGCTCCACAGTTTGAGCAGGAACCGCATGTCGTCTTGAATCTCTTTTTTGGTCAGTCCTTCGCTGGCCGTGCGCACGATGAACCCCCCTTGGGGCGGCCGCAAGGATTGGACGATTTCGCGCAACCGTTTCCGTTCCTTGTTGTCAGCGATGCGACGAGAGACCCCGATATGGTTGATTGTCGGGGTGTACACTAGGTGACGGCCGGGGAGGGAGATGTGGCAGGTCAACCGCGGTCCTTTCGTCCCGATCGACTCTTTGGCGACTTGGACGAGGATCTCTTGGTTCTTCTTCAGCACCTCTTCGAGCGGCGCAGGGGCAGGATGGCGGTCACGCCGGCTGCGGTGACTCCCACGACCGAGCGACTCGCTCTTGGTGGCCGCTTCTTCTCCTGCCCGCTCCGGTGGCGGGGCGCTGTCTTCTTCCGGAGCCCATTCTTCTCCTTCTTCCAGTGATCCTGCAGGCAGAGGACCGCCGAACAGGTCCGATACGTGGATGAAGCCAGCTTTCTCGAGACCGATGTCGACAAAAGCTGCTTGCATCCCCGGGAGCACGCGCAGCACGCGTCCTTTGTAAATGTTGCCCGCGATACTGCGCTGACGGGTCCGTTCGATATGGATCTCGACGAGGGTGTCGTTCTCCAGGAGAGCCACCCTCGCTTCTTGGGGGGTAGAATTGATAATAATTTTCTGGCGCACGTGTGTTAATCTGCCACGGCAGGCGGGGGTTCGGTTATCGCAGTGGTTGCTGAGGTGTGGAAAACAGGCTGCACGGGCGGATGAAAATGAGTATGAACCTTTGTGACGCGCAACAGCTTGGTCTCCTCGCGGGTGAGGCCGAGCAGAGCGCCGACGAATTCCTGGGGCTTTACTGACCCTCTCGCTGTCGGAGTGACTTCGAGGTATATCGTCTGCGGATCACGCAGGGCGACTAAGGCAATAGACTGTTTAGCATCGACCTCTTTCTCTCCATGACGGGTGTGTTTCGGCATGCGAAAAGTCGATGCTGCCTGAAACGCCTGCACTCGCTCCGCCAATACCGTCGGCGTACAGGTGGGCAGGAGCAAGGGATCCACCCTCACGGTATAGCACAGCGCCCGTATGCTTGTGTCGATACTCGGAGCCCGTAGGTCGATCACCTCTGCACCACGGATGGCAAACCCGTGAGGCAGCTCGGCCGCGAGCCGCTCGTGGACGGTCTGTGGCGCGAGGTGCTCGCTCAGCTCGATGTCCAGAAATTCCGCCTCACTCTCGACCCCTAAAGGGAGTGCTGGCCCAAAACTCAGCCGGGGGAGCGGATGATACCCCTGGCTATAGGCGACCGGTAAGCGGGCGCGCCGCACGGCCCGTGCAAAGAGGGTCGCGACCTCCTTGGCACCAAGAAAACGGGCAGTGTCGAGCTTGCTGTACATGACACGGATGCGACTCACAGCTGGTTTGTCGGTCCCTGGACTCGCAGCGATGGTGTTGGGGTCACCGGCGAGCCACTCCTCGGCATTACCTGCAGTGTGGAACTGTCGGTGTGGGGATGGATGAGAGACTGGACCAGAGTGGAAGAGCGTTTGTGGCGTGAGCGGAGAGGTGGTCTCCCCTCCTCCAGGGGTGTTTCGTTGGTGTCGTTTCTCCTGCACCAGCTGCCACTGACGTGTTCCCCACACACGATGATCGGGTAGGAGTCGGCGGGCCCATGCGTCGACGTGGGGACCACGGTGATCCGCCCCTTTCGCGCCATTGAGGTGATAGGTGATGTTCCGAATAGTTTTGAAGTCGCACACCCCGCAGTACGAGCACCGTTCGACGCTGCAGTCGGGAGTCGCGGCCCCTGCCAACGCCTTTGCCAAGTCGCGCTGCAGCCACTTCTTGCTCACACCACTGTCGAGGTGGTCCCACGGGAGGGCTTCATCCAGCAGGCGGCGGCGGAGGTAAAACGTTGGGTCGATCCCACAGCGTACAAAAGCCTCTTGCCACAGGTCGAACCGGCATTGATCGGTCCAGCCGTCGAAACGGCACCCCAGCTGGTATGCCGTACGTAAGACCTCGCCGAGGCGGCGGTCCCCGCGTGCGAACACCCCTTCGAGGAACGAGAGACGGGCATCGTGCCACTTGAACTGAATGCCGTAGCGCCGCAACTCTCGGCGCAGCAGCTGCTGACGTGCCTCCGTCTCTTCCAGGCTCAGCTGCGCCGCCCACTGAAACGGCGTATGCGGTTTGGGGACGAAAGTGGACACGCTTGCGGTGACCTGGCAGCGACCTTTGCCCACTGCCGCCACTTTCCGGCACAGCTCGACAATGCCGAGTAGATCTTCCTCGGTTTCTGTTGGCAGCCCGAGCATGAAGTAGAGCTTGACACTCTTCCAGCCCAGGCCGAAGAGGAGACGGGCCGCTTCGAGCAGCTCTTCTTCTTTGTATTCCTTTTGGATTACGTCGCGCAGCCGCTGCGAGCCCGCTTCCGGGGCGAGGGTAAAGCCGGTTTTGCGCACCCGCCGGATCTCTTCCAGAATGTGCGGAGAGAGCGCATCGACGCGCGTCGAGGGAAGGGAGACCGATATTTTGAGTCCGGCAAAGCGGTTCATGATCTCCCGCAGCAGAGGATTGACGCAACTATAGTCCCCAGTGCTGAGACTGAGGAGAGAAACCTCTTCGTAGCCGCTCTGCTCTACCAGGGTTTCGATTTGCTGTTGCAGGGCGCGGGGGTCGCGCTCTCGCAAGGGCCGATAAATGTACCCTGCCTGGCAAAAACGGCAGCCCCGCACACAACCGCGCATCACCTCCACGGAGACACGGTCGTGTACGATGGCGACGTTGGGCACTACCTGCTGTGTCAACTGTGGGAGCGCGTTCAGGTCGCGGACAATCCGCTTCTGTATCACCGTCTGTTCTGGGTTGAGCGGGTGTATGCCTCGCAGGGTGCCGTCGGGGGCATAGTCCGGCGAGAAGAACGCCGGTACGTACACACCTGGGATGCGGCTCAAGGCGCGCAAGAGGGTAGAGCGGTCTCTCTTGTCCCACGCCAAATAGACGTCACAAATGTCGAAAATCGCCTCTTCCCCATCGCCGAGGAGGAAGGCGTCGATAAATTCCGCTAGGGGTTCCGGGTGGAAAGCGCATGGGCCGCCGGCAATCACGAGCGGGTGGGAGACGTCCCGCTCGCTCGCCAGCAGGGGAACACCGCTGAGCTCGAGCATCATCAGAATGTTCGAGTAGGTCAATTCATACTGGAGACTGAACCCAATGATGTCAAAGGCTGAGAGCGGAGTGCAGGTCTCGAGCGACGCTAACGGAAGCTGCCTCTGCCGCAGGCACCGTTCCATATCGATCCACGGTGCGTAGACCCGCTCCGCCTGGATCTCGGCCCGGCGGTTGAGCAGATTGTAGAGAATTTGCAGGCCCAGGTGAGATTGAGCGATTTCGTAGATCTCTGGGAAAGCTAACGCAAAGCGAAGACGGACCTGGTGTGGCTCTTTGACAATCGTCCCCCGTTCCCCTCCAATATAACGAGATGGCTGTTCAACCAGAGGGAGGAGAGTAGCGTAAGCCTCTCGGAGATTCGTCACGGTGATTATGCGTCCTGAAGGAATAGCGCAAAGAACTATACAGGAAATTTTTGGCAGAGCGCAAGCAGTGGGGGGAGAGAAAAGAATAATGAAATTTTCATGACCGCTCACCTTTTTTTGCGATTTGGGCAAAAAAACCTTGACATCATCCGAGGAGGCCGGTAGTGTGAGCGGCGAAAAAAACCTTTCATAACGAAGATTTGGGATGGATGAGTGTATTAAATAGCAAGGTACTGGTCCTCAACCGCTCCTATTTTCCGATTCACGTCACCTCTGTCCGCCGAGCGCTCTCGCTGCTCTATCAGGGTATTGCTCAGGCCGTGGATCAGCAGTACCGTACGTTCGATTATGCGAGTTGGAGTGCACTCTCCGCCTCCGTCCACGATGAGACGATCGGCCTGGTAGGCCGGGTCATGCGCGCGCCACGGGTGATCTTATTGGTGGCGTATGACCGCGTCCCCAAACGTCACGTGCGCTTTAGTCGCTTTAACGTCTTTGCCCGCGATAAGAATACCTGTCAGTACTGTGGCAAACGCTTCCCGCGCACCGAACTCAACCTTGACCATGTCATTCCCCGGTCGCGCGGCGGCCTGTCCACCTGGGAGAATGTGGTCTGCTCCTGCTTTGCTTGTAACCGCTTGAAAGGGGGACGGCTGCCAGAGGAAGCGAATATGCGCTTGATTCGCAGACCGTTCCGGCCGGAGTGGACTCCCTTTATGCTCGAAACGTTCAGTTTGAAACGGTACCAGGAGTGGTTGCCATATCTGAATGCCGTAGATGCGGCGTATTGGAATACAGAGT
>JANWXO010000123.1 GCA_025057295.1 Candidatus Binatia bacterium
CGGCGGAGGGACCAACATAGCCATATTGGTCTTGCCGCAGGCGCTGGGGAAAGCGGCAGCGATATAGGTGGTCCGACCGCTCGGCTCCTCGATCCCGAGAATCAACATGTGCTCAGCCAGCCAGCCCTCCTCCCGTGCCATATAACTCCCAAGCCGCAGCGCGTGGCATTTCTTGCCCAGCAAGGCGTTGCCACCGTAGCCAGAACCGATCGACCAGATGAGGCGTTCCTCTGGGAAATGCAGAATGAAACGGCGCTCGGGGCTCAGGTCGCCCAAAGAGTGAAGCCCGCGAACAAAATTGTCTGAGGAGCCGAGACGTTCGAGCGCCACACGCCCCATACGGGTCATAATGCGCATGCTGACGACCACGTACGGACTGTCGGTAATTTCCACCCCGACCTGGCTATAAGGCGAGGTGACCGGCCCCATAATATAGGGCACGACGTATAACGTGCGCCCCTGCATCGCACCGGAAAAAAGGGCACCAACTTTTTCCTTGGCCTCTGCCGGCGGCATCCAGTTATTGTTCGGGCCAGCATCGACTTGCTGACGGGTACACACAAAGGTCAAGTGCTCGGTGCGAGCGACGTCGCTGGGATCGCTGCGGTGGAGATAGCACCCCGGGTATTCTTTTTGATTGAGCTCGATAAGAGTTCCTGTTGCCAGCATCTCGTCGATCAGGCGGTGGTACTCGGCCTCGGACCCGTCACACCAATAGACGTGTTGCGGTCGGGTGAGCTGCGCAGCTTGATCGACCCAGCGCTCGAGGGGGGTGGGCATAGATCGGTCCTCTCTTCTGCTCGTGATTATACGACCCCTCTCCTGGTAAAGGGATATCCCTCTGTCTACGTAGAGATCGGATCAGTGGGGGCCGTTCTAACCCTTCCCCTCCAGACCGTCAAGCACGCCTCTCGCTACGAGCGGCTGCGGAAGAGCTGACGTAATTGGGCAAAAGAAGCAGGTGGCACTTTGGCGACCTCGAGGTTGTGGTCCACGTGGGCCACTGTTTTCATCCCCACCAGGGCAGTCGTGATTCCTGGGGTCGAGCGCGTAAACTGGATGGCTCGCTGGGCATCGGACGACAACTCACTGAACGCCTCGGCAACGGCCACGGGCAAGCTCTGGGTCAGACGCCCTTGCAGGACCGTGGCGCTGGCCATGACTGTCATGTCACAATCGCGGGCTGCTTCGAGGATGCTCACCAGCGCATGGCTGCTCTGCTTGCCGCGCTGGTTTCGCTGCGTCAGTGCCTCGGTCATCGCCAGGTTATACGGCAACTGCAAAACCTTGAAGTGATGCCTCTGCCCTCCGGCCTGTTCTGCGGCCGCCACCAACTCGGCGAGCGAGAGAGAATCGCGCGCGGTCGGTGGTTGCCGATACCCGTTCCAGGTCGCCGTGCCGTAGCGACGGATTTTCCCTGCCGCGACCTGCGCTTCGAGCACGGCAAAGGCCTCGGTGACTCTGCGGACAAATTCCGCACGTGACCACTTTTGCAGTTGGGCTTCAGGGTTGTGCAGATAGTAGATGTCGATACAGGCCAACCCTAAATTGCGCAGACTGCGCTCCACTTGGGCCTCGATATAGCGAGGGGTAATACAGTTCCACTCGACGATCTCATCCGGACCAGCAAGCCCAGTTTTGACGACGGTTTCGTAGACATACGCCCGCGGATCAGGCGGCACAGTCCCGTCAAAGGCGATGTACCCCCCTTTCGTAGCAACCACCACCTCCTCACGGCTCACGACCCCACCTTGCTGCATTCTCGCGAGCACCTGTCCGATCACCCGTTCACTGCGCTGGTGGCGGTAATTGATCGCCGTATCCAGGACGTTGATCCCACCTGCGACAGCCCGCTCGATCGCCGCAGCATACAAGGCATCGGTGTGGCTGTCGGCTTCCCCCAGATAGGTGCCAAGGCCGATTGACGAGACCACCACCCCATCCGCCTCCCGGAAGTGCCCAGGGGCCAGACCGGCCCCGACCCGTTGCTGATACGTAGCGGTCCCCTCTTTCGTGGCATAGCCGAGAAGCATCGCCACCTCTCCTCACCGTTCCTCGGTCGCTGGCAACAATTCCGGACGGCACTGCGTCAGGATGATCCGTTTGAGACGATCAGGATCGACCGGTTTCTTAAAGATCACCTCTTGCAGCCCTTCGATCCGGCTGCGTTTGATGACATGGTCTTTATCGTAGAAATATGCGGTCATGAGGACGACTGGCAGCTGGCCGTAGCGCTGTCGGATCTCCATATAGAGGTCGTAACCGTCGAGATCGGGCATCACCACATCGCTCAAGACCAGATCAACTTTTTTGCGGGCCAGGATCTTGAGAGCTTCTAGTCCATTAACAGCCACTTCGACCGTGCAGCCTTCTTCGCGCAACAGGTCCCGCAGCGAATAACAGACCCCCAGGTCATCATCGACTACGAGAATAGAGAGCCCAGCTAAAACACGATCGGCGAGTTTTTTCTCCGCCTGCCGCAGCGGAGGTGGTTCCTCCTTGCCGAGGTCTGCCATGCGGGCACCACGGAGGTACTCTGTCGTGTCGTACTTGCCCGCCTGCGCCATTTCATCGATGCGATTGACAATCGCGCGAATCTTGGCCAGCTCACGCTGAATCGACTCGATCCGTTCTTCCTCGACGAGGTATTCCTCATCGGAACAGACCTGCGCTATATGCTTCTCGAGGAGCTCCAGGTTGTTGAAGATCACTTCGAGCGGATTGTTGATGCGATGCGCCAGCCCGACTGCAAGCTCTCCTAGCGTGACCAGCCGATCCCGCCGCCGGATCTCTCGCAGATCTTTGAGGAAACCAATCGAGCCGACCTCCGCCCCAGTCTCGTCGTAAATCAGCGAGCCAGAGATAGCGACAGGAATATGCTCGCCATTCTTGGCCACCAACACAGTTTCGAAATTCTTCACTTGCCCCTTCTCGCCAAACTCCCCGCTGCGCATCGCCGCCATAACCCGGCGTGCCTCATTGATCCCAGGATACAAGGTCGAGACATGTTTCCCACGGATCTCCTCGGGTGTATAGCCGAGGGTCTTGCACGCCCCGTCATTGTAAAAGATGATCTCTCCGTGGCAATCGACAGCGATGACGATATCCAGGGAGTTTTCGAGGAGTCGCTCAAAGTACGCGGCAGGAAGCTGAACCATGAGGTACTACTCCCCTCTCGACATGGTTCTCAGTAGGAGCACGTCGCGACTGCCCCCTTCTTAAGACCCTGTATGAACGTATGTTAGGTCTCCTCTCTCTTGATCGTCAAGCCCAGCCGCAATCGCTGCGGAGGGACAGGAGGACAGCAGTCTCTTTTCTTGTTCTCTTCCTCCCATGCTGTGTGAGCGGCTGCTACTGGTGGAAGTATGGGAAGCTGATGCGCACCCACGTCGATCTCCTCACCTCGATGGCAAAGAAGGCCCGTGATGTGTGCGAAGATCAGCGTCCTATCACCCCTGCTTTGGTGCAGGAAATGACTTATCCTTTACAGCGGGCGCGGGACTTCGTGCGTATCGTGCGCCCGCGCTATGCAACACGGCATTCGTTGCGCGCCTTTACTGACTTTCTCGACACCTATGCGGCTCTCGTCAGCGAGGCCGATCGCCTGCGCATCTTGCGCCACCAGCCTGTCGAGCTGTTTGCACGGGTACAGGCGTTACAGCAGCAGGGAGAACGGGTCAAAGCGATTCTGGCCGAGGAAGAACAAGTGACGTGAGGCCCATTCCATCCGATGCGCCTGTGTATTCATCGCTACCCCTAGTGCTGAGGAGGCAACAGGACTACTCGCTTGCTATCTTTCAAGCCGGCTAACAGTTCGGCAATCGTCACCCCAAAACGTGGATGGGTGAGATGGGGCGCGAGTTCGGCCAGCGGCAAGAGCACGAAGCGGCGGTTATGCATCTCAGGATGCGGCACTTTGAGGTGCCGCGAGTCGATGGCTTGATTGTCGAACAACAGAATATCGAGATCGATCTTCCGTGAAGACCATCTCTTGGTCTCCGGCGTGCGCTTCCGTCCCATCTCGAGTTCGATCTTTTGCAGTTGCCGTAGGAGTTGTTCAGGGTTCAGGTTGGTTTCGATCTCGATGACCCCGTTGAGATACCAGTTTTTTGCCTCTCCAAGGGGTTCGCTCTCGTATAACGAGGACTGTTTGACGATGCGGGTGTGGGGCAGCCCAGCGATGTGCTCTAAAGCCTTGCGGTAATGTTTGAGGCGGTTGCCGAGATTTGACCCTATCCCAATAAAGGCCCGGTGATACATACTCCTCCTTCACGCCAAGCCTCAGTACGCAAAAGGTGGACGAACGAACCTGCCGTCTCAGATAGGAGGAGCGGATTTCCTTCTATCTGCACGCGTCCCAGACAAATGTCTAAAGGTGCAAAAGGAGAGCTGTTCGCATCGGTGTTCCTGGTTGAGATTCCGCGCACACACGCCAACCACCGCACCGACCACGTTCACCCGTGCGCTCGCCGCACTTAGCACCTTGGATGACACTCGCCTGGATCTTTGCCAAAGTTTTGCTCACAGTACGCGCAGAGGAGTTCCACTCAGGGTCTCTTCCTGGGAAGGAGAAGCCGTTACACAAGGAGGAAGGTCGAATCAATGCGGGGGCTTTGCTGCTGCCAATCTCCATGCAGCCCTCCAAGTAGGCCTTATTATAACGATTTCTTATTTTTTGACAATCCTTGACACACTGTTTGTGGTAAATTTTTTGCGAGATGCTGTTTCCCTAGTGACCACGAGGGTCTTACGGGAGGGAAAAGGACTGGGCGGCCTGTTCCTCGATCAGGCGCCCGATCGCCAGGGAGGCAGTCGCCCCGGGAGAAGGAGCATTGAGCACATGAAGCGTTGCCCCGCTGACAGTGATGACGAAGTCATCCACAAGGGCTCCATCAGGAGCAATTGCTTGCGCTCGCACGCCGCTGCCGCCGGGCTGCAGGTCATCGAGGGTCAAGGCTGGCAATAACCGCTGCAACGCTTTGAGGAAGGCTTTTTTGCTCAATGAGCGTACCATTTCTCCGAGCCCAGTCCGCCAGTATCTCCCTGCCATGCGCCAAAACCCCGGAAACATGAGGATTTCGCCTAGATCGCGGGCCACGACCTGGCTCTTGCGATAGCCCTCACGGGCAAAAGCCAGGACGGCATTAGGACCGGCCTCTACCACACCATCAATGGTGCGGGTGAAATGCACCCCCAGAAAGGGCAACGCGGGATCAGGCACGGGATAAATCAGGTTTCTCACCAGCTGGCGCCGCTGGGGGGCGATCAGGTAGTACTCCCCGCGAAAGGGCACGATTTGCAAGTTGGGCTGTACGCCGGCGAGCCGGGCCAGGCGATCCGAAAACAGGCCGCCACAGTTGATGAGAAACTTACTCTGTAGCATCCCTTGCGAGGTCTCTAGCACCAGTCCACCGGTCCGCTGGATCACCCGCAAGACCCGATGGCGGGTGCGAATCTCCCCGCCATGCTCCTGCACCAAACGAGCGTAAGCCAGCGCCACACGAGAAAAATCGACGATTCCCGTGGTCGGTACATAGAGCGCTTTGAGGCCGGTGACGTGAGGCTCGAGCTCGCGCAGCTCCTCTGGACCGATTATACGCAAGCCCGCAACACCGTTCGCCGTCCCACGGCGGAAGAGCTCTTCAAGCCGCGGCAGTTCGTCCACCGCCGTGGCGACAACCACTTTGCCACAGCGCTCGTACGGAATACCGTGCTGCTCGCAGAACGCCACGAGCGCTCCGGCACCGGCCACGCACGTCTGGGCTTTCAACGACCCCGGCCGATAATAGATCCCGGAATGGATCACGCCGCTGTTGTGGCCGGTTTGGTGGGCAGCGAGACGGTCTTCCTTCTCCAGGACGCACAGTTTGACCTTAGGGTGCCGTTGCACGAGCTGCAGCGCAGTCGCCAGGCCGATGATCCCACCGCCAATAATAGTCACGTCGTACTGGGCTGCCATGCCGTGCGGTCCTGCTGCGAGCAGCTCAGGTACTTAGGAATGAGCGAGCGCGTGGGAAATCCGCTGTAACGCTTCTCTGACATTCTCGTGGCTGTTAAAGGCACTCAGACGCACGTACCCCTCTCCACAGCTGCCAAACCCGACCCCTGGTGTACACACAACCCCAGCCTTGTGCAACAAGAGGTCGAAAAAGGCCCAGGAATCCATACCCGTTTTGATCCACACATAGGGGGCATGCTCGCCTCCCACACAGGCGAACCCTAGCTTCGCCATAGTCTCGCGGATAAGCCGTGCGTTGGTCAGATAGTAGTCGCTCAGTGCACGCACCTGCACTTTGCCCTCTGGGGAAAACACCGCCTCGGCCGCACGTTGGACCGGATATGACACGCCGTTGAATTTGGTCGACTGCCGGCGGTCCCATAGCGCGTGGAGAGAGTGGCGATTCCCCTGGGCGTCGTACACCTGACAGCGCCGTGGCACGACGGTGTAGGCACAACGGGTTCCCGTAAACCCCGCGGTCTTGGAAAAACTGCGAAATTCCACCGCGACCTCCTGGGCCCCCTCGATCTCGTAAATACTCTGTGGCAGCTCGTCATCACGGATGAACTCGACGTAGGCGGCGTCGTACAGAATCAGCGCTCGATGCGCACGAGCGTATTCTACCCAGGCACGCAACTGTTCTTTGGTAATCGTCCGTCCGGTTGGGTTATTGGGGAAACAGAGATAGATCAGATCGACGTTCTCCTGAGGGAGTTGGGGGATGTAGTCATTCGCCTCGGTAGACTCGAGGTAGACCACGCCTTCGTAGCGGCCGTTTCTCCAGGTTGCCGTGCGACCTGCCATAACGTTGGTATCGATATACACAGGGTAGACCGGATCTGGGATCGCAATGCGGATATCCTGCGCAAACAGCTCCTGGAAGTTGCCCGTATCGCACTTGGCGCCGTCGCTGATAAAGACCTCGTCAGCAGAGATATCGGCTCCGCGCGCCTGGAAATCGTGCACGGCAATCTTTTCTCGCAAGAACTCGTACCCCTGTTCGGGACCGTACCCACGAAACGTGGCGTCGTTGGCCATCTCCTCCACCGCTCGATGAAACGCGGCGATGCACGCTGCGGGGAGCGCGCGAGTCACGTCGCCGATGCCGAGGCGGATAATCTTTTGCTGCGGGTTTTGTGCCTGATACGCGTTGACACGCTGCGCGATCTGCGCAAACAGGTAGGATGCCTGGAGTTTCAAATAGTTTTCGTTCATGCGAATCATCGCCGCCGTTTCCTCCTCGCCCCTTCCTGTGACAGAAAATGGGAAGAAAAAAAAGGCCGCTCCGCGCGCTCAGTCAGGAGGCGACGACAGCAAGCAGCAGCAACATCTCTGTGAGCATTCTCTCTCTGCGAGAGAGGAGTGCAGAGCGTTTTAGCGCGTGGCAGCTTCTACAGCGGCGCGATAGGGGGTGCAATCAACCCGAGGATTTCCCTGCCGCTGTTTGAGACAGTTCATGTATGCCTCGAGAAGCGCACCGCGTTCCTGCGGTACCGGCGCACCCTTCGGGGTCGCCACCCCAGAAGCCACCGCTCCCACCGTGGAGACTGCCATGCGTGCGCCGGCCAGATATAAAGGAAGACACCCCGGAAACAGCAGGAGACAAAGCAACAGAACGCCTCGCCATGGCAGGAACACCTCCAAAAGCAGGCACCACCGTAACGCGTCACGGGCAAAGCGGACAAAAAGAGGCATAACCAACTATAACATACGGCAGAGCTGCGAACGAGAACAACCTCAAAGAACAGCTTCCGTTCCCAATACCGAGTCTCCCCACGCCAGACTTTCCTTGCTATTTCGTGCGCGACAGCGTATAAGCGGGGCTGGCATGTCAGGCAGAGCGGCTCCTAGAAGCCTGCTACAAAGGAGGGGTGCTCCATGATCGTGATCGCAGGGACGATTCCCATCAAACCCGAACGTCGGGAAGAGGCACAACGCCTCGCTCTCTGGATGACGGAAGAGACGCGCAAAGAGGCCGGTTGTCTGACTTACAACTTCTATGCCGATCTGGCCGATCCAACCACCTTCTTCATTTTCGAAGAATGGGAATCGGAAGAGGCGCTGCAACGCCATTTTCACACCGACCATATGAAACAGTTCCAACAGCAAGCGCCGACCCTGCTGGCGGGAAAAATCGCGGCGAAAAAATACACCGTCGCCTCGACGACTGCGTTGTGAAGTGCGCGCTGCGCTCCTCCACACATAACCGACACAGCACGTAAAGCCATGGAGGCCGCATGCGAGACCTCACCCTTATGGGACAAGCCGTAGGAGACCTGCTGCGCGCCCGTCAACAAACGGTTGCCGTCGCCGAATCCTCTACCGGTGGGCTGATCTCCGCTGCTCTGCTCGCCGTGCCCGGTGCCTCTGCGTATTTCCTGGGCGGGGGTGTCATCTACACTGTAGTGGCACGGCGCACCCTGCTCGCAGCGCCGGATGACACCTTCGCTGGTGTCCGCCCGAGCACAGAGGAATATGCCATGCGCATGGCGCGTGCCGTGCGGCAACATCTGGGGGCAACGTGGGGACTCAGCGAAACCGGCGCCACCGGTCCGACCGGGAATCGATACGGGGATCCGCCTGGCCACACCTGTATCGCCATCGCCGGCCCGGTCGAGCGAGTCACCACCGTCGAAACCCGCCACTCGGGGCGCGAACTGAACATGTGGGTCTTCGCTGCTGCGGCATTGGACCTGTTAGCCGCAAGCATCACACAGAGCGGAGGGGGACACCCATGAGGTATAGGCGATCCGCTTGGAAGGTGATCGTGCTTTTGGGATTGTGGACAATTTGCTCGCCTGCACCGCTGGTCCTTGCCCAAGTGCCTTTCGGCCTGGGGGGCGACAACCCCGAGTCGGACACCTCGCGCACCCCCTTCCGTATCAAGCTGAGCGGGTTCATCAATACCCGCCCCGAGGAGAATAGTGTGGCGGTGGTCACGCTCGG